>JAISCO010000372.1 GCA_031265535.1 Spirochaetaceae bacterium
CAAAACTGAAGGCACGGAGTAAAGGCTACTTCCGGGATGCCGGCGCGGAGCGCACGTAAACCCGCTGGCGGGCGTTAAAACTATATCAAATCCAGGATTTTAACGAAAGTGGAATTGCTCCCGAAATTCTGAAATGTCTTGACTAAACTATCTCTCTGGTTTTATGCTTAAATTGAGGTTAGAAAAATGACCGGCTGGGATATTTTGGACAAGGCAATGAATAATTTTCCTCCTATTGTAGCGGCTCTGATACTGCTGGCTGTACTGGGGGCGCTTGTCATTTTTATAGTCGGCTTCAGCAGGCATGGCGTTAATTTTGTCAAGTACGGCTTCAAGCAAAATGTTGTAAATGACATTTTTGAGAAACTTGCCACCAAAGAAGATATAAAAAGACTCGAACTTTCTACCAAAGAAGACATAAATAGACTCGAACTTTCTACCAAAGAAGAGATAAATAGACTCGAGCTTTCTACTAAAGAAGACATAAATAGACTCGATGCCAAAATAGAAGAGGTAAATAGACTTGGACTTTCTACCAAAGAAGACATAAAAAGACTCGAACTTTCTACTAAAGAAGACATAAACAGACTCGATGCCAAAATAGAAGAGATAAATAGATTCGAGCTTTCTACCAAAGAAGATATAAAAAGACTTGATGTCAAAATAGAAGAGATAAATAGACTCGAACTTGCCGCAAAAGAAGATATAAACAGCCTTGATGCAAAAATAGATGTAATAGAGACAAACCATTTTGGGCATCTTAAAAACTTCCTAACTGAACTCACCAGCATCCTGTTGGATAAAAACATAATCAACAACCAAGACAAGGCCCGGCTTGACAACAAACTTAGCGGTATGTAGCCTATCGTTCCCGCGCAGCACCGGGTACCTGTCCGCCGTCATCTGACAGACACTACTGAAATCCTAACCTATGCCGATAAGCGCCGCCCGCACATATACTTGCGCCGTTTTTTCCGCCGGCTGTCTGCCGCCGGCGGCCTTGTCCAGCAGCCTTAGAATAGAAAAAAACCATCTTTCAGACTGCTTTTTCGGCATCCAGTTCCATTGCAAACAAAGTTTGCGGCAAACTTTGTTTGCGCACTTGCTAGAGTTTTGGAACTGGCTCATGCGCTCATTTAGCGCTAAACATTTTGCGGGCGGGCAAAATCGACTGTCTGGACATAGGTTTTACGATACTGGCTTGGCGACAGTCCGGTGCATTTTTTGAAGACGCGCGAAAAATGAAACTGGTTTTTGAAACCAAACCATTCCGAGATTTCTTCGATAGTTTGAGGCGTTGATATTAGAAGCCCTGTAGCCCCTTCGATTTTTAGGCGCATTATGTACTGATGCGGGGACATTTTGACTTCACGGCGGAATACTCTGATAAAATGCCCCATAGAGATGCCGACAATACGCGCCATTTCGTCAACGCCGAGCGCTTCGCACACGTTTACCTGCATAATCGCGAGGGCTTTTGTTACTTGAACATGGTTTGTCCGGCGCATTTTGCTGTTTGTAGATGTTTTCTTTTGTTCCAACAGCGGAGAATCCGTTTCTATAGGGAAAAATCTGAACAACACGCTTATCAACAAGTGGTCAGCCGCGATTTTTAGACCGGGGTCCCCTGAATTAAACATTTCCGCTATCTCCTCGCACTGAATTCGCAGCAAGTGGTTATTTATGTTTACAATTTCGTGGTTTTTCGACAGCATGGACGCTATGAGCCGGTCTGTCTCATTTTCGGTTTCATCCAACTCGAACAGCAGCGCGTAATAGCTGATAGGACGCTTGTTAATATCCGGTATAATTGAATGAAATTCAAGCGGAAAAGCCGTTACGATACGCCCCGACGTGATGGTACTGCATGACTTTCCGCATAAAAATGTCCCGTCGCCGTCAACAAAAAAATGGATTTCGTACTCATTGCAGCTATGCGCGTGGTAACGCCCGTGCCATGCGACTCTTTCGTGTCCGACAAGGTGGTATACAAAAACAACATCTAATAGCTTCATTGCATTAGTATATAGGAAAAAGCAGAAAATGTCAATTTTAGATATAAATTATCAATAATAGTCATTCCCAAATAGTTACAATCCAGTCAATAATTATAAAAACCGTATATGCGGTGAATATTTTTTTTGCCTGAAATTTATTTGAAAATACAAAATCAGGCAATCAGGAATGAGGGAGAGTACAAAATGAAAAAGGCTGCAAAATTCACAAAAATTGTAGGAATTTTGGCGGTGTTGTTCGCCATGTCTGTGGGCGGGGGAGTGAGTCTGTTCGCAAACGGACAGAAAGACGACGGCAAAGTTAAAATCGGCGTTTCCATGCCCACCCAGAGTCTTCAGCGCTGGAATCAGGATGGCAGTAACATGAAGGCTCAGCTTGAGGCGGCGGGCTATAATGTCGACTTGCATTATGGCGGCGACAACGATATCCCGACGCAGGTGGCGCAGATCGAAAACATGATCACAGGCGGCGCGAAGGTTCTTGTTATCGCGGCTATAGACGGCTCGGCGCTTACCGAGGTGTTAAAGCAGGCTAAAGAGAAGAATATACCTGTCATCGCTTATGACAGGCTGATAATGAACAGCGACGCGGTAAGCTATTACGCTTCATTCGATAATTTCAAAGTCGGCACCTTACAGGGTTCGTATATCGAGTCAAGGCTGAACTTAAAGACGGCGCCCGGTCCTTTCAACATCGAACTGGTTACCGGCGCTCCCGATGACAACAACGTCAACTTTTTCTTTGGCGGCGCGATGTCCGTCCTGAAACCCTACATTGACAGCGGCAAACTGAAGGTGCCGTCAGGTCAGACAACGCAGGCTCAGGCCGCTACACCTAACTGGTCAACAGAAGAGTCGCAGAGGCGTTTTGAGAACATCATCACATCCGTCAAGTACGGCCCGCGCGGCGTAAAGCTTGACGCGGTTCTCTGTTCCAATGACTCGACCGCCAACGGTGTTACCAACGCGCTGGTAAATGCGGGTTACACAAGAGACAATTTCCCGATCCTAACCGGTCAGGACTGCGACAAGCCTTCGGTAAAAAACATGAACGCCGGTATTCAAGCCATGTCCGTGTTCAAAGATACCCGTACTCTCGCGAGTAAGGTTGTCGAAATGGTGAATGCCCTTGCGAAAGGGACGAAGCCTACGGTCAACGATACTACGACTTACAACAATGGTACCGGTATCATTCCGTCCTTCCTTTGCGACCCGATCATTGTAGAGCCCAAGGACATTCAGACTGTCCTTATTGACAGCGGTTACTACAAAGCTGCCGATATTCAGTAACAGGGCGGATACGCTAGGTTCCAAAGACCGGCCTTGTATTGTCCGCCTGTTCGATTGAAAGCGCTCAATTGAAAGCGCTCAATCAGAACAGGCGTTTTCCGATCTGCCGGTCTTTTGAATCCTATAGAAAAGGGAGCGCTTATTGTGTGAAGCGCTCCCTTCCGTCTAAAAATTTCACTTCACCAAGGACATATTATGGCAGACAATATCCTTGAAATGAGGAATATAACCAAGACTTTTTCCGGCGTAACCGCTCTAAAGAATGTAAATTTCGCGGTAGAACGCGGCGAGATTCACGGAATAGTGGGTGAAAACGGCGCGGGAAAATCAACGCTGATGAATATACTGAGCGGTGTATATCCGGCGGGTGATTATTCCGGCGATATAATTCTGGATGGCGAAAAATGCGAATTCCACTCAATAAAGCAGAGTGAGCATAAAGGGATCGTAATCATTCATCAGGAACTGGCCCTTGTTCCCTATCTCTCTATAGGCGAAAATCTGTTTTTAGGGAATGAGCGCGGAAGCTATTTGAAAATAGACTGGGATGCCACATATATGAAGGCCGCCGGTTATCTTCAAAAAGTCGGGCTTAATGAATCGCCGCATACTTTGATAAAAGATATTGGCGTGGGTAAGCAGCAGCTCGTGGAAATCGCGAAGGCGCTGGCAAAAGATGTGCGTCTGTTGATCCTTGATGAGCCTACCGCCAGTCTTAACGAAACCGATTCGGAGCATTTGCTGGAGTTATTGAAAGAATTAAGGGGGGCGGGCGTTTCGTCTATCCTTATTTCCCATAAACTTGGCGAGGTGGCCGCCGTTGTTGACAACATTACCGTCTTGCGAGACGGCGAAGTTATCACTACGCTCAGCAAGAAAAGGGGCTTTAACGAGGAAGACATCGTAAGCGCCATGGTTGGCCGGAGCCTTCTGAACCGCTTCCCTAAGCGCGACCCGCAGATTGGAGAAATCGCGCTTGAAGTGAAGGACTGGACGGTGTACCACCCGCTTTACGAGGCAAGAATCGTTTGCGACAAAGTAAACTTCAATGTCCGCAAGGGCGAGGTTGTCGGAATAAGCGGCCTAATGGGAGCCGGGCGCACTGAACTTGCGCTCAGTATCTTTGGCAAGAGTTACGGCGCGGATATCAGCGGGCGCTTGTTCATAAACGGGCGCGAGACAGAGATAAAAACAGTACGCGAGGCTATCAAAAATAAGCTGGCCTATGTTACGGAAGACCGGAAAGGCGACGGCCTTTTGCTGTCAAACCCAATATCCAAAAATACAACGCTTGCCAGAATGGACAAGGTGAGCACCAATCAGATAATAGACAAAGACCTTGAGGTAGAGACCGCCAAGGATTATCGCGGCAAACTGAACATAAAAAGTTCCGACGTCTTGCAGACGGTCGGCAATCTTTCCGGCGGAAACCAGCAAAAAGTTTTGCTGAGTAAATGGATGTTTGCCGGCCCTGAAATCCTTATACTTGACGAGCCTACGCGCGGTATTGATGTCGGCGCAAAGTACGAGATTTATAAAATAATCAACGATTTTGTCAGCGAAGGGAAAAGCGTTATTCTTATTTCTTCCGAGATGCCTGAAATTCTAGGCATGAGCGACCGCATATACGTGGTGAACGCGGGGCGCATCATAGCCGAGTTGAAGACGAAAGATGCTTCGCAGGAAATAATCATGCAGGCGATTTTGGACTCCGAAAAAACTTGAAACTTGGGAAAGGTTAAAGATGGAAAACTCACTAACAAAAAACAGACAAGCGATAAAGAACACAATCACACGGAACACTATGCTTCTTGCGCTGGTCATAGTAATGTTGTTTTTTCAGGCTTTGATAGTCCTGTCGGGCAAGGGTTCGCTCTTTGCCCCGGCGAATATATCAAACCTGATTACCCAGAACGCCTACGTGGTGGTGCTGGCATCCGGTATGCTGCTCTGTATACTGACCGGCGGCAATATAGACCTGTCCGTAGGCTCGATAGTGGCTCTTGTCGGCGCTTTTGCCGGAACTCTTATTGTCAACATGGGCGCAAACATCTACATCAGCATCCTGCTTTGTCTCATTCTGGGCGCGTTGATAGGGGCATGGCAGGGTTTTTGGATAGCGTACATAAGGATTCCGCCGTTCATCGTAACCCTTGCCGGTATGCTTCTGTGGCGCGGAGTCGCGCTGATCGTGTTGAACGGTCTGACCATATCGCCCTTCCCGTCAAACTATCTGCGCTACTTTACAAGCTTCATTCCGGGAAGCCAAAACCAGGATTTGGTTTTTGCCGTAACAGTCGCGATAGGCGTAGTTGCAATCCTGATTTATATTGTGAGTCAGGCGGCGGGCCGCATCGCAAAGCAAAAGAAAGGATACGAGACGGGTCCGGTGATTCTATTTGTACTCCAGCTTGTCATTATATCCGTAGTGGTCTTGTTTTTATTCTTTTTGCTGGCCCATAACAAGGGCGTTCCGGCGGTGCTTATTATTATAGCGGCTATTGTACTGATATACAGCTACTTTACTTCGAACACCGTTCCGGGCAGATACCTGTACGCACTGGGCGGCAACGAAAAGGCCGCAAAAATGAGCGGCGTAAACACCAACCGGATGCTGTTCTTCGCGTACACAAACATGGGCTTCCTCTCCGGGGTTGCCGCTTTGATGTGTGTGGCGCGTTTTAATTCCGCTGCGCCGTCCGCCGGTACAAACTATGAGTTGGACGCTATCGCTTCGTGCTTTATAGGCGGCGCGTCAGCTTACGGCGGAACCGGTACGATAAGCGGCGCGGTAATAGGCGCAATCTTCATGGGCGTGCTGAACAACGGCATGTCGATAATGGGTATAGACTCAAACTGGCAGCGCGCCGTCAAGGGGCTTGTACTGCTCGCGGCTGTCGTGTTTGATGTCGTATCTAAAAAACGAAAGAAATCCGGCTGACAGAGGAGCTTGTCCAAACCCGGTTGGTACGCAAACTTTGTTTGCGGTGGGACAAGCTCTTGGAAAAACCGGTCAAATCGGACTAAAGTCCGGCCCGGTTTTCCAATTAAATGAGCATCCCTGCCGCAGAGGCGCAAACAAGGAAAGCGGCGCAAATTTGCGGCGGGGTATTAAACCCGACTTTGCGAATAAGCACCATGCTTACAAGTCTTTTAGCAAGCGTCTCCGTCATAAACATTTGAAGAAACTGGATAATGGCTTTTGTGATACTGTTGGAGGCTTAAACCGGCTTTTCACCCTCTTTATGTGTGGCAATACATTTTCTATTCATAGAGCAATCCCCTCCTATAGCCTGATTATTCTATTATATCACGTTATTTTGTTTTGAGCAAATATTTTCGCTTGTTAGTATAAATTTGATTCAAAATTATTGTCAAGCGTGTCATTATCTATAATTCAAATAATTCCGGCTGTTTATTTTTTATAATATTTTTCTCTCGATTCTCATAATATAATACATTAAATATATCATTTAACTCATTCTCAATATAAGATGTATCATCATCCAAGTTTTTTGCCGCTAGAATCGTTTCTACTAATCCATTAATATGTAAGATCGTATTAGTGTCTGGTATAATGATTGGTAGTTTTTTTATATAATTAGCCGAATTATTTGCACTTGGATTTATCAATCTAAGTAATTTTGTACAAATTGATGTATTAAAAAAACCTAATAAAAATAATATATAGTCATTATTTTTTGAAAAAACACCAACAATTGATTGATCAAAGATTCTATAATTGATCAAAGATGCGGTTACAGTATTTGATGATACCATTGGAACGGCTATGCCTTGTTTAAAATAATATTGCGAATTTTGAAAACGTGATTTTTTGTTAGTTTTATAAAAAGCTACCGCACCTCGACTCCAATTAATAAACCACCTATCTTTCTTTAAAAACCGAGTATTACCTCCTTTTATCATTGGAATAAACAAGTTGGCATCAAATCCATTCAGATCTGGTTTTGTAGTTTTTGCTATTTCAGCAGTGTTTATTATTTCATAGTTTTTACTATTTTTTATAGTGTGATTACTGACCTTAATGTATTTTTTATCATCGCCTGTATAAATACCAGTAACACAATTTGCTATATCCCCGATATATACTGAGCTATGTTTTAATAAATTATTTAAGTAGTTATCATCAGAATAAATAAAAGCATAGCTTGTGTTATTTAATATTTCTTTTTGGTCAATTATAGTTGATTTTGTATTATCCTGATTTAATAAATTCATTGACTCTTTGAAATTACTAATTATTCTTATCTTATTATTAAATATTTCAATATTATTTGAAGTCTTAACCAGGGTTATAATTGATAATTTTGAATAACCAAAATTTACACCAGGAAAAAATGATGCTGGAAATATAGATATTTCCTCCACCTTTGTATGCTGTAAAATGTATTTGCGAAGAAATGTATGCATATGAAGATTTAAATAGGTATCTGGTGTAATAAATACTAATCTACCCTTTTCTTTTAGTAAAGAGATTGATAGATATAAGAATGTAGAATATGTTTCTTTGATATACAAATTTGGATATATATGTTTTAATTGCTCCCTTTTTTCATAATCCTGCCAGGCTCCATAAGGCGGGTTTGCAATGATAAAGTCATATCTGCCATCATAGTGGCCATTAATAAAATCTTCGTGTAAAAGAGTATCTTCGTTTTTTATGACTACATTCTTATTATTGTCATATTTATATATTAATTTTGCTGCTTCATGAGGATCAAGTTCAAATGCATCTATTGTTATATCTTGTTCTTTATTCAATAAAGCTTCAATAAACACGCCATCACCAGCACATGGCTCCAGTACAAGAGAATGAGGAGTTACTGAAAGTTTATTAATCATATATTTAGTGATTTCATCAGATTTTGTATAATATTGTTGATATACAGACGCCATTTTTGTTACCACGCTAAATATTTAAGCAATCCATTGTGTTCAAATTGTTTCTTTTTAAATATTGTATCATCAATAACTAAATCCATGTTGTTGACTATAGCATAATACAATTTTTATGGCAATAGGAGAAATTATGTATAATAAATCATACGCCAGCGTATTTTTTTAGCAAATTCAAGCGTATGTCGTATAACTACGGTATACACAAACCCTTTCGTATATACCGGCTATTTTGCGGCGGTTCTCGTAACCGACGGTTGCGCTTTATGAACTCCTTCCGCGTTTTGTACGGCATCCATTCCCATAGCCGCCCTTTATATATTATTCATATTGTTTTAATAGAATATACGAATATAAAGAATTGTCAAGGTGAACGAGCCTGAACACAGCGATTCCAGTTTCTGGAAAATCCTGGATTTGATATAGCTTTAACGGCATTTTTTTGATTTTGGGCGCATTTTTTGCTTCGCAAAAAACCGGGCTTTGCGCTACAATTCCTCGTCCCGCATGCGGCGGTACTGCGGGATTTCCACTGCAATCCCTCGCGCGGAAGCATATCCGGCAAGCGTGGCAGCACCTTAGGTAGTCGAATGTGATACAGAAGCACAATCGCATAGCGCTTGTGCGGACTAAAATTGTCTTTTGCGGTAAAAAATGGCCCGGCGTACAGCGCGGCCGGGCCCGCGGTATGGAAAGTCTTTAGAAACCACCCCGCCGCCTTGACACAGGCTGCCTGCGTCAAGGCGGCGGAGCGCGGTCACTCAGGCGCTGCCTGAGCGACCGCGTGGCGCGGCGAATGTTATTCGCAGCGCCGCTTGGGATTAGTTATTCAGCATCGTTGAACACTACCAAGCTGCCCGCGCTGGCTCCGCTGTTTGCAACTCCGCCGGTTTCACTTTGCGCTATACCGAAAGCTGCCTTGGTGCCGGCCTTTATGATGGGAAGCCCTACGTAGATGAAGTTTTTGTCCGCCCCAAACGTGCCGTAGGAACCTGCCAGTATTTTATCACCAGTCGTTTGATTGGTACCCGCCGCGAGAGAACCTGCCGAATTGGTAACGATGTAGAGCTTGGCGGTAGAAAGCGTTCCCTGGACAAAATCTTCGGTAGCACCGGTGGTGATGCTGCCACCGCCGGTAAGTGTGAGCGTTTTGTCCGCCAAGGGAGCTTCCTGTGTGCCTATCGAGATTGAGCCGCTAGTCTTTATGTCAAGGTTAAAGCCGTTGATTGTCGCGTTGTCCTTAAAATTAAGGAGCAGTTTCTCGCCGCCGAATACAATGGTGGGGGTATAGTTATCTTGACCCGTGAAGTCAGTCGTGATGCCGCTCGCTCCGAGCGTAACCGTCGTGCCCGCAACGGTGGCATTGTTAAGCAGGCTGCCCGCGTTCACCAACTCGTACTTATCGGTTATAAGTTCGCCGGTACTGACAAGCTTGAAGCCGCCGTTAGCGCCCAGCACGATGCTGGCGTTTCCCGTCAGTGTCAACGGCTTGCTTACCGTGAGCGTGCCGCCCTCTGCCGCCGAGCCGATGTTAAGAGCGCCCTGCAATACGGCGGTGGTACCCTCCAGGCCACCGGTAACGATGGCGGCGCCGTTACCAAAAGTTAACCTGTTGACTGTGGAGTCGGGGTAGGCGTTCACTTTGCCATTGAAGGTTACATTGTCGGCAATAATGGTGCCGGCGACATCACTGGCAAATGTAACGGGGCCCTTGGCCGAAAATGTCCCGATTTCCACCGCATTGGTAGTGAAAAAGCTCGGTTTTTCGGTCGATGTAAGGTGTACGATATTGAAAATACCGCCCACGGACTCTATGTTCGCGGCGGTAAGCGTGCCGGCGACTTTCGGACTTGCCCCTGCCGCCGCCGAGCCGACATTGTCGGTCAGCTTGCCTATGACCGTGACGGTACCGGCGCCGCCTATTGTGCCGGCGTTGCCGCTCAGTGTCAGATTACCGGTAACAACGAGGCCAATTCCATCGCCGTTATAGGCGAAGCCGTTGCTAACCGATAAATTGCCCAGGATAAAGCCGGGCATGTTAAGCGCCCCCATGTTTCCGTCATCGGATTCAAGAAGCTCCGCTCTTAGTGCGAAGTGCGTGGCGCCGGCTTCTATCGTGCCGCCCGCCGCTACAGCCGAACCTCCGGCCAAGAAGCTTCCGCCGTAAACAATGATGGGCCTGTCCTTGGTAGCGGTGTCAGAGAGGGTACCGACATTAGTGTTGATATAATCCTTGCCGGCGATGATGTAAGACTGCGCAAGCGCAACAGGCGATGTGTTGTCCGCATCCCATTTTAGGGCGCCATCAACCACCAGATAGCCTTCCGAGCTGTCGGTCAGGGCGTACCCTTTCAAATCCAGCGTCTTGCCGCTGGGGATGATAAGCATCTTATCGTCACTGGACGAAAACGCCGTATCCTTCGTCAGATAGACGATGGACGCCCCCGCGTTAAAGGCCGCGTTGATGTCCGCGATTGGACCCGCGTAGCCGCTCGCCGGCCCTGGAACGGGATACGAGCTGCCGTCGTCGCTGTCTGACGAACATCCTGCGAACGCCAGCCCTATTGCCAGCGCCGCAATCAGAAAAAGAAAAGACTTGTTTTTCATAAGTCCTCCTTAAAAAAGTTCGTCCGGGCCAGGCCCGAACGCCCGCGGTTTCCCGCGGATATCTTAACAAAGAGGACGCGTGACGCATGTTTCAT
>JAISCO010000373.1 GCA_031265535.1 Spirochaetaceae bacterium
TGGCATAAGTTTCACCCTTAGTTTTATTGAACACCGGCATAGACAAAGATTCGCCTGAGGCATCGCCGGATAAATCGTCAAGAAGCGCGTATAAACCGGTAATTTCCAGCACATCACCCTGATCGATACGCTCCCAGTCATCCGCGGCAACAAAAACAAACGGCAAAATCCCATAATTTATCAGATTAGCCTTATGAATACGGGCAAAAGACCGGGCAAACACAGCCCTTACGCCTAAGAACATAGGAGCAAGAGCGGCATGTTCGCGGGACGAACCCTGCCCGTAGTTCGCGCCGGCCACAATAAAGCCCGAACCCGCGTCCACGGCGCGTTTCCAGAAACCGGAATCGAGAGCCGAGAACACAAACTTTGATAACTCAGGGATATTTGAACGGAACGGCAGAACCTTTGCCCCCGCCGGCATAATATCATCCGTTGTAACATTATCCCCAACCTTTATCAGAACAGGCAGCGAAAAAGCATCCGGCAAAGAGCGCGGCGCGGGACAGGGACCGATATTCGGGCCGCGTTCAATTTCACAAGCGGCAGCCAACTCAGCCGGCAGCGGCGGAATAAGCATATCATCCGCAAAACGCGCCGCGCCCCGCGCAAACTCGCGCATATCCCGCTTTTCAAAAGGCACAACGGAAGGATCGCAAAGCACTCCAAAAACCGCGGAAATAGCGGCAGTCTGCGCCGAAACAAGATAGACACCCGCCTCAGCCGAACCGCTCCTTCCCTTGAAATTCCGGTTAAACGTACGAAGGCTTACCCCCTGGTATTTCGGCGCAAAACCCATACCGATACAAGGGCCGCAAGCACATTCAAGCACACGAAAACCCGCTTTGATAAACACGTCAAGAATACCCGCTTCGCAGGCGGCAAGAAGCGCCGTCCGGCTGCCGCAGGACAGCGCTGCGGAAACATCGGCATGAACAAAACGCCCCTCCAATATTGCCGCCGCCGCCGCAAGATCATCTATCGATGAATTGGTACAAGAACCGATCACCACCTGATCCACTTTAAGCCCCGCCAAGTCCGCGACCGGCCTGACATTATCCGGCGAATGAGGGCAGGCGGCGGCCGGACGCAGCGCGGCAAGATCAATATCAATGACCTGGTCGTACACCGTCCCATCATCCACCCCATAGTCCGCGCAAAGAGGCCGCCACACGGAGCCGCGGCCGCGATCATCCAAAAATTCCCGCGTCCGCTCATCGGAAGGAAACAAAGAAGACGTGGCGCCAAGTTCCGCCCCCATATTCGTAATCGTAGAGCGTTCCGGCACGGAAAGAGTGCTTACACCCTCCCCAAAATATTCGTACACCTTTCCAACGCCGCCCTTGACCGTTTCCCGCCGCAAAAGCTCCAGAATCATATCCTTAGCCGCAACGCCGTGCCTAAGAGCGCCGGAAAGCCGCACACCGACGACACGAGGCATAGTAAGCCGGAACGCGCCGCCGCCCATAGCGACAGCGACATCAAGCCCGCCCGCCCCTATCGCCAAGATGCCAAGCCCGCCCGCCGTAGGCGTATGAGAATCGGAGCCAAGCAGCGTCTTGCCCGGCTCTCCAAAACGCTCAAGATGAACCTGATGACAGATACCGTTACCCGGACGCGAAAACCAAACACCGTACCGCGCCGCCGCCGTTTGCAGATAGCGGTGATCATCCGCGTTTTTGTAATCCTCCTGCAACGTATTATGGTCAACATAAGAGACGGAAAGCTCCGTCCGCACACGGTCTATCCCCATCGCCTCGAACTGGAGATATACAATAGTTCCGGTAGCGTCCTGCGTCAAAGTCTGGTCAATTTTAATGGCGATAGAACTGCCCGGCGTCATGTGTCCTTCGACAAGATGCGCCTTGATTATTTTTTCTGTAAGTGTCAAAATATGCCCCTTAGTTTAGTCAATTTATTCAATTTAGAAAGAATGAACCCCTTAGTAAAGAAGAAACTCCGGCAGCCGTTGATCATCACGAAGCGCCGCGTAAAGCTCAAGCAATTCAGCAAAACCGGCGCGGCAGTTTGCCGGACTAGTTGAAGGAAGCGGCACGGCGGGAATACCCGTTTTGTCCGAACAAAACCTCATGTACAGATTATACGCTTTTTGGCCTGTGGTATATACACGCCGAATCCTGGATGAGCTTAGCAGCGCCGAAAAATCATTACAGCACGGCTTCTTAATTTTGCTGTCGGACGCTCCCTCGATCTCGCATGACGCAAGCACATCCCAGAGCGCGATATGATTATCGAGCGCAAGCCGCCGCTTCTCCTCAGTTGAATCAGGAAAAGAACGCCCAAAAAGCTCCGCCAGCAAAGCCCAAAAGCGGTTCCGCGGGTGAGAATAGTAAAACCCCTGTTTCCGCGAAACAGGGGACGGCATAGTTCCCAAAACAAGAGCGGTACATTCAGCATCGTACACCGGCTCAAAAGGATGAGTCATGATTCAAGTAAAAAGGAAAAGGGAAAAAGTAAAAAGGGAGGATGTCAATTAGCAATGAGGGGTGAGGAGTGAGGAGTGAGGAGTGAGGAATGAGGAATGAGGAATGAGGAATGAGGAATGAGGAATGACAGTAACTTACTTCTTACTTTTTATTTTTTATAAGTGGGGGGAAGTCTCCCCCTCGTTCCAAAGGTTTTGCTTCGCAAAACGCTTTTTCACTACCCCCTCTGCGGGGGCAAAACGTTCTAAGTTGCTACGGAGTCCTGAAACAGGATGGTGAAGACTGAAGGGCAGCCCCCGCAACACCCCCATCCCTTCGTGTGCCGGCGCGGTAAAACCCGCTGGCGGGCGGAGCGCATGTAAACCTAACATAAATGAGGAATGAGCAGGGAGCAATTAGCAATTATCAATGAAGAAGAGGGACGAAGCCTTCGATTTGGATAAGGGAGGCCACCGATTACACTGATTTTTGGGGTATCGGCGCTATAACTGATCGGAGCGGGCGTAATTCGCGTAATCAGTCGCCATTTATGGCGCAATCAGCGGACAAACAGAAGAGGGAAGAATGTTCAGTTCTAACTAAGCGCGGGCTTTTAAGACTTCATGCCCGCCAACCAAAAATTTCCCCGCTCCTTTACTTAATGGGTTGTAAAGGAGCGGGTTTTTCATATTAAGCGGTCGAGCAGCATAAACGGAAAGACGCGGCTATTTATCGGGCAAAATCGGGCAAACCGTTGCTATTTCACTGATTATGTGCAGTTCCCTACCCGCAAATGTATATTTTTTGGACTCGTCAAGATAGAAATCGTTTTTGTCGTTAATAGCAAAAAACGCAAAAAGATTGGCTGTGTTTTCCGAATCTGCCGCGCAAAAAAGCTCTTTGTTTACAATATGCCCAAGTTCATGGGCTATAAGAATTCTTTTTTGATTCTCGTCGAAATCTTTGTTAAAGAATATAATGGCGCCGAATTTATGGTGGCGTGTAGTCGCCTTTCGTTTAAACTGCTGTGGAGCCAGTGTTATTGAGTAAAGACGCGCTGCTTTTACGCGGAAATAGCGTGAAAGGCCGTTCTCCGCTTCCTTTGCGGATTTTAAAAACTCACGGACTCTCTTTTCATTGACTAAATCTTCTATAGTGGTAACCAGATGAGAAAGATAGCGGATTTTTACTTTTGGCCGAATAGTATCATCGTAGCCGCTTTTATGTTTTTTAACATCTTCACAATCCAGCTTAAAGCAATACGCAAGCTTTTCAATGATGCCGCTTTCAATCAAATGAGAAACCTCCAACGCCCATATATGAAAATTTCAAGCTCGTCCGCATAACGGTCTTCCGCCGACAAATGTTGGTCAGTATCGGAAGTGTCCGTTACTTCCATACATTTCTGTAAAAGCCGGATGCGCTCGTCCGGATCCCCGACACCGTATTTGTCAAAAACGGTTTTAACATCACATTTCTCAAATGAATTGAATAATTCTCCAAGAATGGTGTCAACCTTGTTTGAAACTTCTACCAAACCTTCCATATCTACAAATTTATAATGGTTTCCGATTCTTTACAAGAGGGCAATTAGCAATGAGCAGTTAGCAATTATCAATGAGCAATGAGAGCAGCCGCGTATGCAACCGCTATTTGCGAACCCGACGGCACGGAGTGAAGGCTGCTTCCGGTATGTTAGCGCGGAGCGCATGAGAACCCGCTGGCGGGCGGAGCGCATGTGCCTCCATGGCAAATGGGTGGAATATGAGGGGGGGAATGGGGTAGGATTACAGTATAAACTTAATTTTGGAAAAGGAAACAATGAAAGTAATACAAACAGACGCGGCGCCGGCGGCTATAGGCGCTTATTCACAGGCACTCATTTCGGGAGGCCTTGTATTTAGCTCAGGACAAATACCACTATGCCCAAAAACAGGCGAAGTAGTAGGGACGGGCATAGGCGAACAGACAGAACAAGTTATAAAAAACTTAAAAGCGGTACTCGAAGCCGCCGGAGTTTCACTCGACAAAGTTGTTAAAACCACCTGTTTTCTAGCGGACATGAACGATTTTGCGGCGTTCAACGAAGTATACGCAAAACATTTCGTGAGAAAACCGGCGCGTTCAGCGGTTGCCGTGCGGCAGCTTCCAAGAAACGTACTTATCGAGATAGAAGCCATAGCGGAACTATAAATCACGGCACCGCTTTGCGCGGGGTATGTCCAATGTGACGGGCTGCTCGCGCGCTATGAAAAATTACGGGAAATTTATGATGAATGAAGAAATTGACACAGAGTTTAGAGACAAACACGAAATTGCCGGCGCGGACAGACATTCGCTTGCGCGTATAAGTTTAACCGCGCTTTTTGCGGCATTGATAGCGGCGGGTACATTTATTTCGATCCCGCTGCCGTTTACGCCCGTCCCAATAGTCCTGCAAAACATGTTCGCGGTGCTGGCGGGTTTGACACTTGGACCGGCGATGGGCGGCGCTGCTGTGGCATTGTACCTGCTGGCGGGGGCGATAGGCTTACCGGTTTTCGCGGGGGCTGCAGGCGGTTTTGTCCTATTTTTTGGACCCACCGGCGGTTTTTTACTTGGATACCTGCTCTCCGCGATCCTTGCGGGCTTAATAGCGGGCGTTCCGCGGAACAGTAAAAAAACACCACTTTGGCGGCTTATAATCGCGTGCGCTTTGGGGATACTGATAGTGTACGCGCCCGGCATCTTGTGGCTTAAAAGAGTGATGGCCGCGTCCTGGGGCGAGGCGTTCACAATAGGTTTTACTCCGTTTATCATAGGCGACATAATAAAAAGCGCACTCGCCGTAACCGCTGCCCGCAGTCTGCGAAAAAGCGCCGCGAAAGTTCTGAATGGATGAACATGGGTAAGCATGGATAAACCGCCGCTTTTTTCCATACGCCGGCTTTCAAAAAAATTTTCGTCCGGGCATAACGCAATTACCGGCCTTGATCTTGAAATTGAAGCCGGGGATTGCCTGATAATTGCCGGCGCCAACGGTTCCGGAAAAACCGTCCTAATGAAAATCATAACCGGGCTGATGGATTATTCATCCGGCGAAGTATTTTTTGAAGGGAAACCCCTTGAACAAGCGATAAAGCAGCTTCGCAGAGCGGTCGGCCTTGTTTTTCAGGACGCGGACGCGCAAATAATAGGCGCGACGGTGGCAGAGGATGCGGCGTTGGGACCGAAAAA
>JAISCO010000409.1 GCA_031265535.1 Spirochaetaceae bacterium
ATGATTCTTGGCACCGTGTTACTCAGTTATCTGCTTCGCAACTTCCTAAAATACATAGCCGCCAAGTAACCGGCCAGCCGGTTTACATACGCTCCGCGCCCACCAGTGGGTTTACATACGCTCCGCGTTAGCATCCCCGAAGCGTGGTTTCAGCCTCTGCTTTTGGTAAGGACAGGGCACTTTGCATACGCGACATTTTTACCTCTTCCTTTTTACCTTTTACTTCCCAGCGGGTTTACATACGTTCCGCGACAGCGTTACTTCTTACCTTTTACTTAGCATGGGGCGGAGTTGCGTTCAAGTTGATAGCGGCTTTCGATGGTTTGCTTCCTCTTCGATAATTCGTGTTAATTTGCGTAATTTGTGGCTATTTTTTAATTCAGTAGGTGGGCGCTGTTTCCCCGCATCATCGCAAACCGTTGCCTCATAGTCGCGCCCCCCTGTCTACAGCCGGCCTACGGCCGTCTTCCGCCACCCCCCGCCCGCCAGCGGGTTCTCATGCGCTCCGCGCTAGCGTTTTGCCGCCGCCGCAAACTTGTTTGTGTTTACTTACCTCTTCCTTCTTCCTTCATCCCCCACTCCTCACTCCTCATTCCTAACTGCTCATTATTCATTGTTAATTGCTCATTCTTACCTCTTCCTTTTTACCTTTTACTTCCCATTACTTCTTACCTTTTACTTAGCATGGGGCGGAGTTGCGTTCAAGTTGATAGCGGCTTTCGATGGTTTGCTTCCTCTTCGATAATTCGTGTTAATTTGCGTAATTTGCGGCTATTTTTTAATTCAGTAGGTGGGGCGGCAACGCAGCTGCCGCGTAAAGTATAAAAAACTTGTCATGGCCTCAAGATTTTTGATACCTTAGAATCAATGCGCTTCTCCTTTTTAATTTATTTTGAAACTTTGAATAGCTTACTGACCGGGCTGACCGGGCTATTGAAAGTCAAAAATAATCATGATATACTGTTTCCATAAAATTTTTAGTAAAGGATAGGATCTTGTTTTATGAAGCTGAAATTTCGTTTAAGTTTAATTGTTATTGCTATTCTCGCGGTAGTCGTTGCCATATCTTCCATTGTTTTGCTCTCTAAAGCGCGGGATATGCAGACCAAAACCGCTCAGAGCGAGATTACAAATCTTACCGGTATCGCCTCAAAGAATTTGCAAATTGATTTTGAAATCATTCAAGATGCCATAACTACCGTATCTTACATCATGGCCAGGTATGAAGATGTTGACGCGCCTCTCCGCCGTATACGCTTTGATGACAATATGGAAGCGGTACTCACCGGTTACAAAAATCTGGTCGGCATATACACAGTTTGGAAGCCGGGCACAATTGATAACAACCCCGAGCCTTATGATTCATGGTTTTCGCAGCGTTATACGGCCGCCCCTGAAAGATTCCAATGGCGGGAGCAGGAAGACCTTAACACAATCTATGCGGCAATGACGGACGCGCCGACAGTTTCCAGCATAAGACGTGGAAAATTTGTCGGAGCGGATGTTTGGACATTGCAACTGACCGTTCCTATCATAAATCCAAGAAGCAATCAGGTAGTCGGCTTAGTAGGCGCTAATGTTAACCTTAGTCACGCGCAGGAATTAATAATAAACGCCGGTTCGCTTAAAAATGCCGGTTATAGTAATGGCCGTGAAATAATGTACGCGCAAGATGGGACTATAGTGGCGCACTATGACCCAAGTAGGATAGGCCAAAGTATTACCGATGCGGAATCCGCTAAAATTCTGGGAAAACAAGCGGTTGACGATACGCTGGGAACTCTGCGTACCGGAGTGCCGAATATCGGACAGAATAGCGGGCGTTTTTTTGCGTCATACCCGTTCTATATTGGAGGCGCAAAACAGGCTTTCACCGTACTTACCTCTATACCCAGCGCGGATGTATTTGCCGCCATTACCGAGATGACCAGATTCACTATTTTGATTGCCATTGGGATGATCATTGTCTCGGCCGTCATAATCTGGTTTGTTTCGGGAAACATAGCCAGTCGCATCGTTGCCGTAGGTTTGCGCATGAAAGACATAGCGCAGGGTGAAGGCGATCTTACCAGCCGCATAACGATACATTCAAACGATGAAATTGGTGAAATGGGGACCTACTTCAATCAAACTATGGAAAAAATCCAGAATTTGGTTAAAGCTATCAAAAATCAGACGGTTACGCTTTCGGATATCGGCAATGAGCTTGCGTCAAATATGACGGAGACGGCCGCCGCTATAAACGAAATTACTTCAAATATTCAGAGCATTAAAGGGCAGGTCGTGAATCAGGCCGCTTCCGTTACCGAAACAAATGCCACAATGGAACAAATAACGCTGAATCTGGACAAGCTAAACGGCCTTGTCGAAAAGCAGACCAGCAATGTTTCACAATCTTCGAGCGCGGTTGAAGAAATGCTCGCAAATATTCAGTCGGTAACGCAGACACTCGTCAAGAACGGGTCTAACGTAAAAGAATTGGCGGACGCTTCAGAAGTAGGGCGCAGCGGCTTGCAGGATGTGGCAGCGGACATTCAGCAGATTGCCCGCGAGTCGGAGGGCCTGCTCGAAATTAACGCCGTCATGGAAAATATTGCCAGCCAGACGAATCTGTTATCGATGAACGCCGCTATCGAGGCTGCCCACGCAGGCGAGGCCGGCAAGGGCTTCGCCGTTGTCGCCGATGAAATCCGCAAGCTGGCCGAATCGTCCGGCGAACAGTCCAAGACAATTTCGTCCGTGCTAAAAAAAATCAAGGACAGCATCGACAAGATAACCCGCTCGACCGACGCGGTTCTTAACAAATTCGAGGCGATAGATTCGGGTGTCAAGACCGTTTCCGA
>JAISCO010000041.1 GCA_031265535.1 Spirochaetaceae bacterium
GATGGAGGCTTTCATTTCCATAGAAAGTCCCTCCTACCATGCCAACAGCTTTCGCTGTTGGAGTCACTCATGCCTGACGTTTTGCCGCCTGCTTTACCCTATAAGGAAGGACAAGACCGCAAGTGAAAGCAAAACCTTTGGAGCTTAGGGGGAGCCGCGACAAGCGGCTTATCATAAACTTCAAAATTTTTCCCCAGTTGGAATCAATACGCTTCCCCTCTATATAACTGCTTAACCTCTTCCTTATTACCTTTTACCTCTTCCTTCCTCATTGCTAATTGTTAATTGCTCCTTCTTCCTTTTTACTTTGTCCTTCTTCCTTTTTCCGTGCGTGTTGACAGAGACTGACGAGGTGTCTTATAATTTAAACCAAGGAGTTGCTATGGGAGATTTATTGAAAACCCCGCATGAAGAACGGGATAGAATCGTTATAGGCGCCTTAAAAGAGTGCACTACTAAAGCATCTATTGAGGATACGTTCAAGCGGTACAATATCAATCGTGTCGGTGAGCGGACCGATAAGCTCAACCGGTGTATGGGGTCTCCGCAGACATTTTTCTCATCCGATAAAATTTCTCCGGAAGACACCTATGAGCTTACCATACAAATGTTCCTCACCATGTCGTGGAAACTGAACGAGATATATGACAGGATGGGACTGGGGGTTGCGAGTGTCTGATTTTTCGGTTGACGATGGGAACCATGTATGATGGAGAAAAATCTCTTCTACAAGGAAACCGCTCCAAAGTTCAATCACCACTCGGCTAAAGATCTTATTCAGGAATTTGTGCATCTGCAAAACAGGCTTGTCAATTAACTTTTTTCCTCATTGCTAATTGTTAATTGCTCCTTATTACTTTTTACCTTTTACTTGCTAATTGCTAATTGTTACTTGCTCGCTGTTATATAACTGAATCCCCTGTTATAATAAAACAATGTTTCTGAGAAAATTTTACATCCCCGCCCCGCTGCGTTTATTTACCTCCGCAGCTTATTTATCCCCGAAAACGAGGCGTTTTGATGCCGGTGTTTGACAGACCCCTGTTTGTGCTTGCCGCTTGCGCCGCGCCGTTTGTAATTTTTGCGGTAAGGCGGTTTTTTCGCGGCGTGTTCCGGCTTTCTCTTTCATTAGGAACCCCCGGCGAAGATGTTTTTACGCCGCCGGCGTGCTTCCGTTTTTTTAACGCGCTTTTACGAACTTTGGACATCGCGGCTGTCTGCCTGTTGTTGATCGCGGCGGCGGGACCCCAATTGGTAAAAAATGAGACGCTTTGGCTTGACCGCGGCGCCGACATTCTTTTTGTGCTTGATTGCAGCCCCAGCATGGCCGGTATAGACATGGACGGCAGAAACCGCTTTGATACCGCGCGTGAATTTATAGGGGATTTTGCTTCAAACCGTCCGGTGGATGCCATAGGTCTTGTTGCCGTTGGAAACGAAGCGGCGCTGTTAATCCCGCCGACAGTCGATCGCAAAGTATTGCAAGACCGCCTGGAACAGCTTTCAATCGGGGAACTGGGGGACGGTACGGCGCTTGGGGTCGCGCTTTCGCTGGCGGCGCTGCATTTGGAACATTCCGCTGCGGAGCATAAGGCGGTCGTACTCATCAGCGACGGTGAAAATAACGCGGGCGCTGTACATCCGCTGACCGCGGCGTCGGCCCTGAATGCGCAGGGGACGGCGTTGTATGTAATAGGGGTCGGCAGTTCCGGTGAAATACCGGTAGATTATATTGATCCGGTAACTAAACTGCGGCGGACAGGCTCTTTTGAATCACGTTACAATGCTGAAAGTCTTATATCCATTGCCAACGCCGCAAACGGCGTTTTCATGTACGCGCCAAGCCGTGAAGCGTTTGCGGCGGCTTTTAACTCGCTGAATAAATCCGAGGCCGTTGTAAGCCGGAGTATCACGCGTGGACGTAAACAAGGTTTGCACGAGCCGGTAATAATTGCCGCGTTGATACTTGCCTGTTCGGCGGGGCTGCTGCGTACTGTTTTTCTGGGGTCGCCGCTGTGACTTTTGAACGCCCGTCCGTATTTCTTTTGCTGTATGCCTTAATACCCCTGTTTATATTGATGATAATTAATTACAAATGGCGTTTTAAGCGAATTTATTCGCTTTCCGCGCCGGGTTCGGCCATTTTTTATGACGACATAAACGCCGCCGGTAAAAGAAAACCGTCTATGCCGCTTATACGGGCCGGTCTGTGTTTGCGTTATATATTATCGTGTTTATTTTTTATAATTTTTTTTATCTGTATGTGCGCCGCGCTTGCGGGGCCGCGTTTTGGCGTTCATTATGTGCGTGAATTACATCAAGGCTCGGACATCGTACTGGCGTTTGATTTGTCGCGCAGCATGAATGTACGGGACGCCGCGCCGCTGCCTTCAGCGGCGGCGTGGGATGCGGCGCGTGAAATGGCGGGGATACGCGGCGCTTTGTCTTCGTCAAGGCTTGAGCGTTCAATTTACACGGCAAGAATTTTGCTGGAAAACATAATTTCTTCAGATGGCGGTTTTAAGGAAGGTGGCGGTTTTAAGGACATTCGTTTTGGCGCGGCGCTGGGAAAGGGCGAGGCGGTTCTTGCCGTTCCGCTTACAGATGATACGGAAGCAATATTCGCCTTATTAAACAGTCTTACGAGTCTTGCGATTACTTCGCGCGGCACCAATTTAGAAAAAATACTTGATGCCGCGTCGGAAGCTTTTCAAGACGATTTTCCGGCATCCCGTTCCATAGTGCTGTTTTCCGACGGAGAGTCTTTAGAGGGTTCTGTCCCCACCGCCCTTGAACGGCTGCGCCGGCGGGATATTAAAACATTTACGATTGGCGCGGGCTCGATTTACGGCGCCGTGGTACCGGATACCGGTTCATTTGAAGGCGCTAATTCAACGGGAAAGAAAGCTGCCATAACAAGCTATTTGCGGCCGGATCTTCTTGAGAGTATAGCGGAACGGACCGGCGGCGCTTATATTGACGGCGACTCGGACAGCGCCGCCGCTCAGCTTGCCTTAAAAATCAATTCAAACAGTACGCCGCCCGATGAAAACGGCGCGTGGACGCTTAGGGAAGAAAGCGGCGTTCAATGGCATCTATTCGTTATAGCCGGTCTTATATCTTTTATCCTTTCAAAGTTGTGTTCACTGCGTTTTAAGCGCCCCGCTGGAAAGTAAAAAGGAAAAAGGAAAAAGGAAGAAGGGGCGCTGGCGGGCTAGCGCGGAGCGCATGAGAACCTGCTGGCGGGGGTGGCGGAAGACTGCCGTAGGCAGGCTGTAGACAGAGGCCTTTAAACAATTTATAGGCAACAGTAAGTTTTTCGAGGCCTACGCCATGCTGCCTTATACCTAAGTACACGCTCACTAAGAGAGCGTGCCGTTTTGGGCGGGGGCGCGACTATAGGGCAGCGGTTTGCGATGATGCGGGGAAACAGCGCCCCCCTCCTGAATTGAAAAATTAGCCACAAATTACGCAAATTAACACGAATTATCGGATTAAAGGTAAAACTTTGAACGCGCCGCTATCGAAGCGAAGACCGCTCCGCCCGCCAACGGCGCAAACAAGGCAAGCGTTAGCGGCAAAACGCTAGCGCGGGGCACATGTAAACCCGCGGGCAGCCGCGTATGCAAAGCGCCTTTTTCGAACCCTAAGGCACGGAGCAAAGTCTGCCTGCGGTATGTTAGCGCGGAGCGCATGTAAACCCGCTGGCGGGTGCTGGCGGGCGGGCAGCCGCGTATGCCAACCGCCTTTGCCTTACCGACGGCACAAAGTGAAGGCAGCTTTCGGTATGCTAGCGCGGAGCGCATGTAAACCCACTAGTGGGTTGGTCATTGCCGATGGGGGCGCATGAAAAATAGTAGGAGGCGGGATTGGCAAAGTACATACCGCAGAGAGATGCGGCAGGACGAATCATGGCGGACTCAGTCAGAGCAAGACCGGTACGCGCCTCGACATCCAACAAACGGAAGACGGCGCGTTTATCCTCGTGGTCGGGACAGCAGGGGTAGCCGAAAGCGGGACGTATACCCTGAAAACGCCCTGCGGACGATTCCGCCGCCTCGTAAGCCCACCATTCCCGGCGAATACGCCGGTGCAGTTCCTCGCTGAACGCTTCTGCAAGACCGTCCGCCAGCAGAGAGAGAATTATCGCACTGTAATCATCCCTTTGCGCGGCATACACCGCCTTAGCCTCGTCAAGACCAAAACCGGCGCTTATCGCAAAAAAACCAAGCCAGTCAAAACCCGCCGGAGCATTTTTTTGCGCGGCCTCCAAAGGCTTTATAAAATCGGCAAGACACACATTCGGAGCCGCCGCCGCTTTACAAACCTGATTACGCAGGCAGGCTATTTTCATAACCGGCTTACAATCCGCCGGCTCACAAAGCGCCGGCTTACCTGATATATCTTTTTCTCCAGCATCGTTGACGCCGTACACCAAAATATCATCGCCGTTCGACAAGGCGGGGAAAATTCCCGCGACGCCGCGAGCCTTGAGGCGCTTCTTTTGGACAACTTCATCAAGCAGGGCGCGCGCGTCTTGTTCAAGACGCGCGTCCTTTTGGGCAGCCGGCGAATTTCCGGCGGACCCGTTCCACTTTGCCATAAAAGCGTCCCAGTCAAAACGAGCGGCCAGGGGCTCCAGCGGATAATCGTTCAAGTCAATTAGACCAAGAGTTTTTGGTTTTGGAATCCGCGCCCCGGCGGAATTCCAGTCTATACGGAGACGGTTTTCCCGCGCCGCCTCTATCGAAAGAAGCCGGCGTTTAGACACAATCTTGTTATGATTATTTACCGCGTCCTCGTACTTAGCCGCCAGTTCGTCAAGAAAGCGCGGACGTAGCGCGGGAACGGCAAGACGGCGGACAAAACCGGGCGCCTGCCCCGCATCCTTAATGTAAACGACAGTCCCCCCATAGACGGGGGCTATTTTGAGGGCGCTGTGGACAAGACTGGTCGCGGCCCCGCCCACAAGCAAGGGTATCCGCAGTCCCTGCCGCTCCATCTCCTCCGCCACATTAACCATTTCGTCCAGCGAAGGACTAACAAGTCCGGACAGACCTATAAACATCGCCCCGTGCCGGCGCACGGTCTCAATTATCGTTTCGGCGGCAACCATGACGCCAAGGTCAAGCACCCTGAAACCGTTGCACGCGAGCACGGTTCCCGTTATATTTTTGCCGATATCGTGGACATCGCCCTTTACAGTCGCCATGACGATTAGCGGCATATTTGCCTGCGCGTCTATAGAGCCTGAGCCCATGTAGGATTCGAGCACGGCGACAGCTTTCTTCATCACGCGGGCGCTGCGTATAACTTGAGGAAGGAACATTTTCCCTTCGCCAAACAATTCTCCCACCTGCCTCATCCCTTCCATGAGCGGGCCTTCGACTATTTCCAGCACAGTCATTTTCTTGTCTAGCAAGGCGCGGACATCCTCTTCAATATGTTCATCGTCCCCTTTCAGCATCGCGTAGATGACAGCTTCCTGCGGGTCGGCGGGACGCTGCGGGCTATGGGCGGCGGGCGCAGGCGGCCCGCTTCCTTCAATTCCACTTTCCGCTATCTCCAGCAGCTTAGCGGCGGCGTCGGGGCCGCGGCAAAGCAGCAGGGCTTCTATCGTATCACGAATGAAAGGCGACAGGCGTTCATAGAGGCCAATCGCGGCTATGTTGACGATTGCTACTGTTAGACCGGCGCGGGCGGCGAGGTGGAGAAAGACCGCGTGCATCGCGTTGCGGATAAAGTTGTTACCGCGGAAACTAAAGGATAGATTCGAGACGCCCGCGCTGATGTGCGCAAACGGGCAGTGTTCAAGGATGACGGGGATGGCGCGGAGAAAGTCCAGCGCGTAGCGGTCGTGTTCGCTCAT
>JAISCO010000046.1 GCA_031265535.1 Spirochaetaceae bacterium
TTTTTGCACACCGGCTGGTACCCGGCCTTGCCGGTTTTTTTGCTTTCAAAGCGTCTGGCATACAGGTCTTCCCTGCCGCGAAAGAGGGAGCGGAACAGGGTGATTTTATCTTCCGGGGAGGAGAGATTGTTAATGGAGGAGAGATTGTTAATGCCATGATTTTCGCTATCCTGAGTAAATGTTTTGGGGTGGGACGCACGGATTTCGGATTCGGGCGGCGTATTTTTTAAGCGCTCAAGTTCGGCCTTTTTGCGGGCAAGCGATTCTTCGAGGCCGGCGATTTCACGCTCAAGTTTCCCGGTTATGTCCCCGTCCATTGTAAAAGTATACACCTTACCATAAGGCGATCAAATAGCCGGCGGGCCAGCGACAAACCGCGACAGCATTTATACTTTTAGAAAATTTATGGTAAAAAGGAAAAAGGAATAAGTAAAAATGAGCAATTGACAAGGAGTAATTACCTCTTACAAAGGGGGGAAGCGCAGTAAACAAGGAAAAGGGAGAAAGTAAAAAGGAATTTCTTACTTCTTAACAAAGCGGGGAAGCGCATCAATACTAAACCGTTAAAAATTTGAAGTTTATGATGAACATTTTCGACGCTGCTCCCCCCGCCCAAAAAACGGCACGCTTTCTCAGTGAGCGTGTGTGAATATGTGGCAGCATGGCGTAGGCCACAAAAGAGTTACTGTTGTGCAAATTGCTTAAAGGCCGCGCTCCATAGTCCTCATTCCGCTACGCGCGCCAACGAAAGTTGGCGAACATTCCGGTCTTGCCCTTTCTTATAGGGTAAAACAAGCGGCAAAACGTCAGGCAAAACAGTGCACCGCACTGTTTTGTGTTACCCCCACTCCTGATCGGGCTTAATTTTGGCTTGACAAAAGCGCCTCGACATCTTGACAGCCGCTCACGGTTATGATAGCGTTAATGGTTAAGGAGTATTACATGAATAGAAATATTGTACTGGTTTACCCTGAACAATATTTATACAATGGTTTAATTACGCCAGGTACAATGCATTTTCCTATGTCATTGATATATCTGGCGGGCATTTCGCGGAAAATATGCGACGATATAACCATATTCGATTTTAGTTTGGAAGGCAACGACATAAACAGTTTTGAAAAAACGCTTTCAAACAAACTTGCGGGTGTTGTCGGAATTAACTGTATGTTTTCCATGTCCATTAATCAGGTGCTGTTTTTGGCGGAATTTGTAAAAAACAAATTCCCCGAAACCCGCGTTGTAATAGGCGGGCTTCATCCTACCATCTATGCGGAACAAATAATGCAACACTGCGGCAGTATTGACGCGGTAATCCTTGGCGAAGGCGACGATGCGTTTCCCCACCTGCTGAAATACTATTTCACCCCCCCCCCCCCACCAATCAGTAAAAAACAACTTTGCGGATTTAGACAGCGTTGTTATTAGAAACGACGGCGCGATTAAACATATACCAAAAAAATCCTATATCGAGAACCCTGACGCCCTCCTTATGCCGGGTTACGAATATCTTTAACTTGAAAAATATCCGGCTTATGATACAAGCAAATGGTTTAACCCCCGTAATATAAATATCAGCAGCAGGCAATTCCCATTACTGACAAACAGGATCTGCCCGAATCAATGTAATTTTTGCGCCATGCGTTTTGTGATGAGCGACAGAATCCGTTTTAGATCCGCCCGTCATGTAGTCGACGAAATAAAATATGTCTATGACAAATACGGAATAAACTACTTCAGAATATGCGATGATAACTTTACATTTGACAGGCAAAGAACAATAGAAATCTGCCGGTTGATAACACAGAATAAATTAAAAATATATTTTGAATTCCAGAACGACTTAATGATTAGAACATTGGATGAAGAGGTAATAGACAACTTGGTTGAAGCCGGCGCGCTGCGGTTTTGGCTCACCATAGAGAGCGGTTCCGAGTTTATACGGAATAAAATAATGCGTAAAAACGTTTTCGAAGAAAAGATACTCGAAGTGGTATCGCTATTAAAGAAACAAAACGTCTGGGTATCAGCTTTTTTTATGCTCGGTATGCCCGAAGAAACAGAAGAGAGCTGCCTCGACACGATGCGCCTGATAGAAAAACTGGATATTGACTATTTTTTTCCGCTGTCCCATGTCAACCCATTTCCGGGCACAAAACTGTTCGACCAGTGCGTCAGAGACAGGCTGTTTACGTCAGAGATGCGCATTGACGGCTTATGGAAAGGTGATTTTTCGTGTACCAGCTCTGGACCGGAAGATTTTCTTATAGAGCCGTACAATATGGAGATAGCGAAGTTAAAAGAATACGACCAAAAAATAAAGACGTTAGTGCTTCAAAAAAATTTGGCGTGGGAGAAACACAAAGCGGAAACTACGATTCGCCTGTAAAAAGGACGCAGCCGCCGGTACATTAATGAAAACGCCCTCCCCGCAGGGAGGGCGTTTGTTTTTCAAATGCTAGTCATCAATAGTCCCGGCCATTCAAAACCGGAAGGTTTTAAGCCGCTGTCTAGTGATGTCCGCCGCCGTGACCGGCGTAGTGGATGTGCCAGTTCTCATGTTCGGCGTGTTCGCCGCCCATCAGGTCGTGCCATTCCTTCATCACCGGGCTTTCTTCCACGCTGGCATAGGTATATTCCTTGTCGGCGAGGTACAGACCCTTGGCGCGTTCGGCCTTGACATCCCAGTTCGCGGGAGGCTGACCGCCGCCGCCTACGCAGCCGCCCGGACAGGCCATCACTTCAACAAAGTCAAAGTGTTCACCGTCTTTGATACGTTGTATGATCGTTCCGGCATT
>JAISCO010000051.1 GCA_031265535.1 Spirochaetaceae bacterium
TCATCGCGGATGTTTCGGGCAAGGGCATACCCGCCGCGCTGTTTATGGTGATCGCCAAAACTTTGCTTTATAATTATGTGCTTATGGGCAAAGGCCCGAAAGAAGTCTTTGAAACGGTCAACAACACCCTTTGCGAAAACAATGACGCGGGGCTGTTTGTTACCTGCTTTATGGGGTATTTAGATATTGAAACGGGTGAGCTTGTCAGCGTAAACGCCGGACACAATCCACCGCTCTTGAAACGGGGCGGCGCGTACGAATACTACAAAGCCGAACATGACTTTGTGCTTGCGGGCATGGAAGACGCCACCTACACGGAATCACGGATCGTCTTGGAACCAAATGATGTTTTGTATCTCTACACCGACGGCGTTACCGAGGCGGACAACGAATCAAAAGAGCTCTACGGTGAACAGAGATTGCTTGAGCTGGTAAACAGGAACAAGAACAAGGGCATAGAGGAGCTATGCGCCATCATCAGAGAAGACGTGGCAATTTTCGCAAACGGCGCCAAGCAGGCGGATGACATTACGATGCTGGCAATACAATTCAATTTTATCTCCGGCCAAAATTGAGGCAGCGGACGAAAAGAGCAAATTGACGGACACGAGGAGTTTGTTGCGCTTCGCGCAAAAACATCAAAAAATCGCCGATCAGGCGATTTTTTTACCTTGCAAACTCCATGGAACCAAAGCTTCGCAGAAGCTCAGGTTCACAGCAGCCCATAAATCGTGGTTTTTCGGCAAATTCACCGCAGGTGAACAAGTGCCGAAAAAACCCACAAGTGCAACAGGCTGCTAGGTTGCTTTAGAGCAGTAAAACTTAATGATGCCCGCTGCTCACTGTTCATTACAAAGTTAATCTGTGCTTAATTGTCTATACTTGGCCGCCGTAAGTTGAGTAAGTTGATGAAGCGTTGACGGCATGGATGGAGGGGAGTATACTTGAACTGTTGACATAAACATCAAGTTCAGCGAATCGGCGTTCAAGCACGGCGTTACCGAAACAGACATCCGCTGGGCTTTTGATAAGGTCCTGTACGATGAGCGGCTTGATGACAGCGACGGGGAGGATGACCTTAACGCCCGGTATTTGCTTATCGGCTTTGACCGGGTCGCCAATCCCATCGAAGTTTTGTACAACGTTTATAGATGAAAATACTTTGAGGGTATTTCATGCGATGAAATGCAGGAATATTTTTTTACCTTTGATAAAGCGCAAGGAGTAAGTGATGGCAGATTTGACTGAAGAAGAGTATGACGCACTGGACGAGTATTACACCAAAAACCCGCCCAAGATAGACCCGGCAAAAAACGGGACGGGGTTTTTCTCTCGGCGGAAGGCGGCTTCGGCTGATCCTGTTGCCCGTTCAATAACAGTTGATTCGTTTACGGCGGATTATCTGTTGACCAAGGCGATAGCCGCCCGCAAAACCCCGGCGGACATTATCGGCGACATGGTGCGAGAAAAGATAAATGTCGCATATTAACGATAGAGGCTGTTTCAAAACGCGCTCGTGTTTGGAAACAGTCTCAATTAGCAGTTACGCGGGGCTCGCCGCCAGCGTCCACTCCAACGCGCCGGTATAGTGCTCCCACATGCGGCTGTAACGCCCGCCCGCCCGCGCTAATGTGTCGTGGCGGCCCTCTTCGGCAACGCGGCCCCGGTCAATTACTACAATCTTGTCCGCGCCGCGCACGGTGGAAAGCCGGTGGGCGATGATGATTACGGTCTTGTCCTTCATCAGATGTTCAAGGGCTTTTTGAATTTCCCGCTCGTTTTCCGGATCGGCAAACGCGGTCGCCTCGTCCAGCACGATGACCGGCGCGTTTTTGAGGATGGCGCGGGCAATGACCAGCCGCTGCCGCTCCCCGCCCGAAAGGTGGATGCCCCGCGTACCGATGACCGTGTCGTAACCGTGCGGCAGCGCCTCGATAAACTCGTGGCATTGGGCGGCCTTGGCGGCGGCGACGGCCTCCTCCCGCGTGGCGTTCTTATTCCCGATGAGAATGTTATCCAAAACACTCTGTTTGAACAGAAACACATCCTGAAATACAAAACTCACGATGGACAGAAGGTAATCATGCGCCATATCCCGGACATCAATGCCGCCAATTTTGATCGCGCCGTCTGTAAGCTCATAAAAACGCGGAATCAGGTGGGCCAGCGTGGACTTGCCGCCGCCCGAAGGCCCGACCAGCGCGGTAATCTCTCCTTGTTTCGCGGTAAAACTCACGTCTTCGATAGCCGCCGCCGTGTCCTCCGCGTCCGTTTTGTTATAAGAAAACCGTACATTTTCAAATGAAACAGAGTACTCCGTCACGGTTTTCGGGGATGTGGTCTCCGGCAGCGGCGGGCTGTCCAGCACCGCATCCATCCGTTCAATGCCGCCAAGAATCATCCGCCCGTTCTGGGAAACATACATCAGCTTGATAAAAGGCGTGGGGAGCGAGACCGAAAAAATCAGGTAAAACACCGCCGCCAAAGCAAACGCGCCGTAGTCCGGCGTGCCGTAGTCCATCGCTCCGCCTGCAAGCAGAATGATGACCGGCATCAAAAACAGGTAGACGTGGTTGATGATGACGAGAAACAGTTCCATAAATATTTCAAACTCTTTTGTATAATTGACGCAGTAATCCCCATAAGCCTTGATAGTCTGATAGAATTTGCGAAAACCGTAAATCGTCTGGTTAAACGCCTTTATCACAAAGATGCCCCGCACATATTCCACCGCCGCATTGTTCATGTCTTCAAGCGAATCCTGGTATTTATTCATGAATATTTGAGCGTTTTTACTGCTGAAAGCTATCCCCTGTATCAGATAGCAGAGCACGATGGGGACAAAACTCGCCAGCCCCAGCCGCCAGTCAAACACAAACAGAATGGCCAGCGTTATAAAAGGCATCGCAAAAGAACCTACGAGATCGGGCAACTGGTGGGCGATAAACCCTTCCAGTTTTTCGATGTTTTCATCCACCACCTTGCGCAGCTTGCCGGTGGAATTCTCCGTATGGAAGCCCATCGGCAAAGCCGCAAGATGCCGGGCAAACTCCACCTTGAGCTCGTAGAGCGTACTGAACGCCGCCACGTGGGAGCACATCAGCGCGAAAAAGTTAAGCAGTATTGCCGCCGCCGCCCCGCCGCAGGCCATCCAGCCCAGCTTCGTCATGAACTCTCCGTCAAATCCGCCCGCGCCGGCAAAACCGGCGACTATTTCCCGAATAATGTAGTACACAACGACAAACGGTACAAAAGACACCGCCACGCTCGCCACCGACAGTACGCAAGACGAGACGACCAGCGCCTTTTTGCGCAACGCCAGCTCCCACAGCCGCGCCATACCCCTTTTCCGCCCCGCCTGTTTACGCACGTTTTCCTCCCTGACCGCGTTCTGTTTTGCCGTCCTTTTTTGCCACTGATTTCGCAACCGATAAAACATTTCGCAGCGAGCTGCAACTTGCGCAGTGGGATTGCACCAGCGGGATAGACTTGGACGCCGCCTTTTTTTTCGCGATTTTAATCATCTCGTGCGATACCGGATTGGTAAAAAGGACAATCAAATCGGGATTACCCATCAAACACTCAAGATTGTTCTTGGGCTGTGTATAAATCTTCGCCTCGCAGTTATACTCCCGGCAAATATCCCGGTACCGGCAAACCATCCGGTCATTTCCGCCAATAATGACAACACTCATTAGTACGCTCCTGTTTCAAAATCCATAGTTATATATTACTAACATAGTTATAATGAACTAACAAAAACATGTCAAGCATTGGCTTAGCAATGTCAGCAATTTTATTTTTAAGACGAACCGTCCGTTAAGGCGCACGTAAAAAGCGCGGGGCCTGTCAGCCGAAAAAATGGGGGACCCCCATCCCGGCGGGCCCCACCCCCATTTTTTCGCTGCCACCCGCAATTTTTTGTGGAGCCGTTACGGTTGGCTGTTTTTTACGTGGAATTGCTGCCTGCCTGTGGGACCGTGGGCGGTTTTTAGGCATTTTGAAAGAAAGACAAGCAGGGAGAAAATGCCTAAAAACCGCGCGGAAAAAAACCGCATAGCGGTTTTTCTATTTATATAAAGCAAATTTTGACTTGCTGCCGGGTACGGTTTGTAATAAAATTGTAAAAGTAAAACTGTTGCCACCTTTCGGAAGCGCTCATTTCATTCACAGGCTTATCAAGCAGATAGCCCAGCTTGGCAAGTTCCACAGTGATGATGTGCGTCCGCCCGCCAAGCGGCATCTTTCTTAGCTCGTCGTAATACTCGAAAGTATGCAAAAAACTGGCGTCAAAAAAGAGTATATACTAGGTAAGAGGTAAAAGGTAAGAGCAATTAACAATGAGCAATTAACAATGAAGGAAGAAGGAAGAGGTAAAAAGGAAGAAGGCGGGGGCGGTTGGGCAGTGAAATGAGCAATTAACAATTAACAATTAGCAATTAAGAAGGCGGCTTACGAGCAGGTTGTCGCGAAGCGGCGGAGTGAGGTAAGAGGGAAGGTTACCTTTTACCTTTTACTTTTTATTTGTATTACTTTTTCCTTCTTCTGTTGCGGCTGGTTGTATTTTGCGAGGGGGATGGGCATAATATATACGGGTAGAGAGAGGTTTACCTTTTCATATACGCCTTTTGTGCCGATAATTCATAAAGAGGTTTTTTTTCAATGCAAATTATGAGCGAAAGACGCATCGGTATTAGCTGCCTGCCGGGTATTATATTTTACGGCGTTTTTTGTATTTTACTTTTGACGTTTCCCGCAAGCAACGCTTTTTCTGGCGGGAATAGACAGGCCGGCGGCGGACCGGGCGCAAACCAAGAAGTAGAGATACCGGGCACAAACCAAGAAATAGAGATAATTGAAGAAGAAACTTTTGTTATAAATGAAGAGCGGGCGCTTTCACCAATTGATCATATAGCGGAATTGATAAAAAACGGCAAAATTGACGAGGTAAGGACGGCTTTTGTTTCGCTCAGCGATCCTAATCTTGTTGATGAAACAGGTAAAAACGCCGTCCATTTTGCCGCTGAGTCCCGCAATAACGAACTTGCGGATTTTTTTATACGGCTTGGTACTTTGCCTGACGCCGAAGACACGGAGTATTACACCCCCCTTGATATAAGCGCCGAATTGTTGGATAGTCCTACGGCGGCCATACTGGTACGGCATGGGGCATTCATTCACCATAGCCCGCCTAACGGGAGGAGTCCGGCTCTGACGGCGATAGAGAGCGGTAACGATAATTTTCTGCGAGCGCTGTTAAGTCCCGAATCTTTGCTGACTACAGATAGTGAAGGGCGTACAATTCTGCATTTGGCCGCTGACGCGGGGGATGGGGAAGCTGTCTTGGTAATTCTAAATGAAGCGAATATACAGGCAAGGGAACCGTTTGTAAATAAGCGTGATAAAACAGGCAGAACCGCCCTGGATTATGCGTTTGCCCACCGTGCTTCGCGCCGTCATGCGACAACCGCCGAAGTCTTGATTCAGGCGGGCGCGTTCTCGTCCGATCCGTTTTTTTCGTACTTTGCGCCGGTTGTGCAGACTTTGAACTTTAACCTGCGCGCCGCCGACGGTAATTCCGCCCTGCATTACGCCGTTAGGGAACGCTATCGCGGGTTTACCTATTTTTTGTTGGATCATAACGTGGATCCGAATATCAAGAATACTGCCGGTGATACCGCATTGCACGAAACGGCGCGTATCGGCGATTTGGAGATAATGAACGCGCTGATAGAACACGGAGCTAACGTCAACATTCAAGATGGTCAAGGGAATACCGCGATGCACATAGCTATTCCGGTTGACGCGCATAAAGCCGCTTTCGAGCTTTTGCTTAGGCACGGGGCGAATCCGAATCTGCGAGACCAGCGGGGCGATTCTCCGCTGCATATAGTGATTGCGCTCAACCGCGAGCCGGATCTAATTGAAACGCTGCTTCGCAATGGAGCGGATATTTCTGTACATAACATTGAGGGAAAGACGCCGCTTTACATTGCGGTTGAGGAAAACCGGTTGGCGCTTTTGCGCCCGCTGCTCACGTACCATTCAGATATTTTTGCCGTAACTAACGAAGGTAAAACACCGTTTGTTTTAGCGATGAGCAATAATCGCGAGGCCCTGAACTATCTTATCACCAAAGATACTGTCATACAAAGTGACAGCAGCGGTAACACCCCGCTCATAGCCGCGGTTAAATTAAACGGGGATGCTGAAATAGTACAGCGCATACTTGATAATGACGCGCTGGTCAATGCCCGCAATCAGGAGGGGGATACCGCCTTGCATATAGCGGTTAGGCGGAATAATTCGGCGGTGGGAACTCTGTTGGTAACGCGCGGGGCGGATGTGTTCGCTCAGAACGCGAAAGGTGAAAGTCCGGTCTATCTGACATTCTATTCACCGGACTCGGTTCGTGAATGGATGTTGACCCCCACAGTTCTGGCCGCGCGGGACGGTCTTGGCAATACGATTCTGCATTACGCGACTCAATGGAAATTAGATTCGGTTATTCCGGTTATTGCTTCCAAAGGCGCGTCTCTTGAGGCGGCTAACGTTACCGGTGAAACGCCGCTGTTCATAGCCGTAAAGATTGATTCCGCTTCCACTGTGCGGGCTTTGCTAAACGCCGGAGCCTCGATAGGGGGGCGAGATACCTTAGGCAACACCGCTCTCCATACCGCGGTGCGCTGGAACGCGATTTCCGCCGCCAACGCGCTTATTGACGCTAAAATAGATATTAACGGATACAATTTGTATGGTAAAACTCCGCTTCATGACGCGGTTAGATTGACGGTTTTTGGTATGGAAACGTTGATGGTACAAAAGGGCGCTAATCTTGAGGTTCGGGATAGAGACGGAAATACGCCGCTCGTGGAAGCGGTATTGAAAGAATCCCTCCGTTCTACGGAACATCTGATAAACAACGGCGCGGATGTTTCAACGCGTAATAATAATGGAGACACCCCGCTGCTGATTGCGGTTGAGAAAGAGCGCAGCGACTTGGTCGGGCTTTTGCTGGACAAGGGCGCTCCGATTCACGCAAAGAACGCCGACGGTGAAAGTCCTTTTACCGCCGCTCTTAAAACATCTCCCCGCATGATGCTGACTCTGCTTGCTAAGGGGCGCGGGCAAACGGATGATGAGGGGCGCTCTCCGCTGCATATCGCGCTGTCGTACAATATGCCCGAATCCGACATTGA
>JAISCO010000061.1 GCA_031265535.1 Spirochaetaceae bacterium
TGAACAGGGCGGCGGAATTCTTAAAAGAAGCAACGGACGGCTCCGGTTTTAGCGCTCCGGTGTTTGTTCAACTGCTTGCCTGTCAGGGCGGCTGCGTAAACGGCGCCGGAGCGCCGCGGTCTTCCGGTACGCTCGCCGGCTGCGAACATCTTTTATCTTACGCGAAAAGCGCCGCGAGTCATTTAAAAGATGAAATGTTATTCAAAGTTCTCAAACTCAAGGGGAGTATTGCCGTCAAGGCAATTCCGCCGCGCCGGTATCGGAGCGGTGAAATACAAGACATCCTTGCTTCAATCAAGAGTTTTGGAAAATTAACGGACTGTTCGATTTGCGGCTATGAAAACTGCGCCGCGTTCACAAAAGCCTTGATTGATGGGCGCGCGGAAAAATCAATGTGCGCCGTGTATTCGCTCAATTTGACTGAACGCATAAGCGGCGCGTTACTCCACAACAGCCGGAGCGGAATTGTTGTTGTCGATAAAAATTTAAGAATCATAGAATGTAATAAAAATTTCGCCCGCCTTTTGGGAAAAGAGGAAGAAGAATTATACGTTTTGGCAGATCAATTCAGAGCTTTGAATATCAGAAAATTCATTGATTTTGCCGGATATTTTGAAGACGCGCTGAAAATGGACGCCCCGGCCTGCAGCAGGCACAACATACGAATTGATAAAAGAATTCTGCGTCTTGCCGTATATGCTGTTGAAAAGGGCGTGATTGCGTCAGCTTCGCTTGATGATATTAGCGCTTTTGTAAATCGCAATATAAAAACCGTTTTGAACGCGCGTAAAATCATCGAAAAAAACAGATCGAGCGTCCAAAAAATCGCTTTTCAACTTGGAGAGAATCTAGCGGAAACGACAGCTTTTTTAACCCACCACCCGCCAACGGGTTTACATGCGCTCCGCGCCGGCATACCCAAAGCAAGCTTCACTCCGTGCATTAGGGTTTGAAAAAGCGCTTTGCATACGCGGCTGTGGGCGGGTTTTATACATTTGGGCGCATTTTTTGCGGCTCTGCCGCAAAAAACCGGGCTTTCCGCTCCAATTCCTCATCGTTACCGTAGGTAACGCTTGCGGTATTTCCGCTGCAATCCCTTGCGCGGAAGAAGCTCCCGCAAGCGCGGCAGCCCTAAATTAAAGTGAAAAAGCGGTCTTTCGACCGCTTTTTATTCGCGGCTTATGATACAAATGACGCGGCTTTACCGGCAACCGACTCGGCGGTGAGACCGTAAGCGGCAAGAAGTTCTTTGTAAGAACCGGTGTCGCCGAAAGTGTCATTCACCCCGATAGGCAGCCATTTGAACGAAATACCGCTTTTGGCAAGTTTTTCAAGGCAGGCGCTTCCAACGCCCCCGACTATCGAATGTTCCTCTACCGTTATTAGTTTGCCTGTCTTTTCAAGCGATTCTTCCAGCGCCATGCCTTCTATCGGCTTAACAAAGGGAATTGTAAAAACTTCCGCGCTTATTCCGCTTTTTTCAAGGATTGAAGCGGCTTCAAGCGCTATCTGTGTAGTCAAACCGGCTGCCGCGATTGTAAGCATATTTCCATCCCTCAGTTTGATTGGCGTTTTTGCGGCAATATCGCTTGAATCCGGGACATCCGCCACTTCATTGCGGGACAGACGCAGAAAAACCGGATGATCCTGTTTTACCGCGTACTCAATGGCAAGCTCCGCCTGCCTGTTATCGGCGGGAACAATGACTTCCGTCTTGGGCAAAGCGCGCATTATAGCTATGTCCTCTATGGCTTGATGACTTGCGCCGTCGTAAGAGTCGCTAAACCCGCCGTAGGCCCCGGCAATGACGACAGGCAGCTTGTTGTAACAAAAATCGTGCCGTATCTGGTCGCAGCATTTTAACGTGATAAAAATAGAAAATGTATTTATTACCGGCATAAAACCCGTGGCCGCAAAGCCCGCCGCGACACCGGCCATGTTGCCTTCCGAAACGCCCACATTAAAGAAACGGTCAGGGAAGGCTTTAGCAAAATAAGATGAACGGGTACTGCCCGACAAGTCGGCGTCCAGCACGACAATTTTTTTGTTTGCCTCGCCTAAAGCGGCCAATTTTTTACCGTACGCGTCACGCATTGCCGTCATAATGCGGCCTCCTTTTTTTCCAAATCGGCGGCCAACTCAAGCCGTCCCTTACTGTAGCTGTCGTCATCTATCGCCGCGCCGTGCCATGCGTTCTTGCCTTCCATGAACGAAACGCCTTTTCCCTTTACCGTGTCAAAAATGACGGCTTTAGGCCAGATTTTATCGCTGTCTATCCATTTGAAAGCTTCAAGTATCGAGGCGGTGTCGTTACCGTCGTATAATTTGGGGGCAAGATGCCAGCCAAACGATTTAATTTTATCTGGTAAAGGCTCCAGCGGCAGTACGTCGTTTATGGGGCCGTCCAACTGAACCTTGTTGTAGTCGATAAAGTAAACAAGCCCGCGCGGTTTAGTTTTCGCGCCGTACAGCAGAGCCTCCCATGTGGAACCTTCGTCCAGGCAGCCTTCGCCGGAGAGCACATAAGTTCCAAAATCGTTGCCGCTCAACTTTGAGGCAAGCGCCATCCCGACCCCTATCGAAAGACCATGCCCCAGCGCCCCCGTTGACATATCAATACCCGGCAGCTTTCTCATGCTGGGATGCCCCTGAAGCCTTGACCCGTAGGTTCTGAATTCCGGCAGTTCCTTAACAGGAAAAAAGCCCCTGTTCGCAAGAATTGTGTAAATACAGAGGGAAGCGTGTCCTTTCGACAGGATAAAACGGTCCCGTTTGTCCCAATCCGGATTGGCCGGATCAATCTTTAGGCGGTTAAAGTACAGCGCGGTAACAATTTCCACGGCTGATGACGACCCGCCCCAATGCCCCGTCTGCCTTGCGTGAAGTATATCGAATATTGTTAGTCTAAAAAACGCCGCCGCCGCCGCCAATTCAGCCGC
>JAISCO010000062.1 GCA_031265535.1 Spirochaetaceae bacterium
GATGAGAGGGAGAGGATTTTGACGCTGGGTGATTTGCAGCGGGAACTCGACGAAAGCGGGATTCAGGCGCGGGGATTTTCCACGACAAAACTGGTAAAGGAATGGAAGCAGGGCTCAAGCGATTCGGCGTATACGATAACCTGCGGTGAATTGAGCGGCGAATGTTTTTTACGCATAGAATTTTATAAAAACAGATTCGCCATTGAGCGCGCGAGTTTTTATATACGCTTCTACGAAACAAAATCACAGCACCGTTTTATAGACGAAAGCGGCATAAGCCTCATATACAGGCTGCTTGAAAATTTCAAAGACATCGCGGAGGAGTACACAGGGCTGCGCGCCGAAATTGAGCGTAACGAAAAACTCCGCCGCCTTACAATCAGCAGCATAGAAACATGGCTTACGCTTATATGCAAAAATATTTCACTGCCGTATCGTGTTGTCAAAATGGAAAATCAGGCGGCGCTGTATCTATTGCTGCAAAACGGCAGACAGCTTGAAATTTACATACCGTACAATAACTTTCAACAGGTGCTGGGCGGGCTGGAGGATACTATCAACAAATATGTGTACCTGCAAACCGGCTCCGCCGCAAAAGTTTTAATATCAAACCGTACAAGCGGCGTGCGCTGGAAAAACGAGGGAGCGGCATGGGAGTAACGATAAATACAACTGAGTTGATAACGATACTGGAGCTTACGCCGCCCGGTCAAAATATTATGCTTGTAGGCAGGCACGGCATAGGAAAATCGCGCGTCATCACGGATTTTTTTGAAAGGCGGGGTAAAAAAGTTGTGCCGCTTTTTTTGGGACAGATGAGCGATCCGGGCGATTTAATAGGACTGCCCGCCCTGGATTCAAATTTGACAAAGACTGATTTTCGCCCGCCCTACTGGTTCCCGCTGGACGGCCAGCCCATAACGCTGTTCCTTGACGAATTAAACCGCGCCCGGCCTGAAATACTGCAATGCGTGATGGATTTAACGCTGAGCAGGAGCCTCGCGGGGAAACGGCTTCCCGCGGGGAGTCAGATAGTTTCCGCGGTAAACGAAGGGGACGAATATCAGTTGACGGATTTGGACCCCGCTCTTATATCGCGTTTTAACGTTTATTATTTTTCGCCAAGCGTCGCGGAATGGCTGCTATGGGCCGCGTCAAACGGCATAGACGCAAGAATCATTTCGTTCATCGAAAAAAATCCGGACTATCTTGACGGGGAAATATCCGTTGACGGCGGTTTTGACAAAACGGCGGACAGGCGCTCGTGGGAGCGCGTTTCCGGGATTATTAAAACAGAGGATTCTATAGACGGCGCTTTGGAAAAACTTATTGCCGGAATCACAGGCATCAAGGCGGCTTTGCGATTTTCGAATTTTCTTAAAGAAAATTCCGGCGCGAGCCCCGCCGTGATTCTCAATAACTTTGATGAATGTAAAAACGATATAGAAGAATTAACCGTACACGAATTGTCTGATTTGAACGAAGGATTTTTCCGCGTTATCGAATTGGAAGAAAATCAGGATACGGTAAAAATTTATACGGCGAATCTGGAAAAGTATATCAGATGGCTGCGTGATACGGGGCGCGGCGAAGCGCTTGCGCACTGGACAACGGTGTACGAAGGAAATGTTTACCCAAAAACAAAAGTGGCCGTGCTTTCTTATTCGCCGTATATTTTCGAAGCCGTTATCGATTTTGTAAAAAATATAAAGCTGTAGCATGGCAAACGCGGCGGAACGGATCAAGGCAATTTCCCAAAAGTGGTTCATAGAGGAACCCCTTTTGTTTTTAACTTTTGTATCGCATAAACTGCTGGAAAACGCGGGTATCCATAGCATACGCTGCGGGCAGGGGCGCATAGAATACAACCCGCTTTGGGCCGCGGAACGCGGTGACGCCCGTCTTGAGGAAGCGTTAAAGGCGGAACTTATTCGTATACTGCTCCGCCACCCGTACAGAAAGAATCCGTCAAGCGACACGGAAACATCGTACATCGCAAGCAATATCGTTTTGAACGAGCATTACAACTTTCCGGAACTCAGGTTTCGCGCAAAAGATTTTTGGAACGACGCTGAACACCAAAAAAAAAGTTTTGAATTTTATTACCACGAGTACGCGCTTATAAAAAAGCCCTCCGACCCGGGCAAAGAAAACGGCGGCGTTATGGCGGTGTCGGACGAGGAGATGCGCGGAGTCTCCGCGGAACGGAGAAGCGCGGGGGATGATATTTTGGAAAACGCCGCGCTTTGGGAAAACGATGAATTTATAAACGAAAAACTTAACGAAATTGTAAGTCGGGCCGAACAAAACGCCTTTTGGGGCAGACTGCCGGGGGCTTTGATATGGGAAATACGCGCCGCGCTAAAACCGGAACTTGACTGGCGAGCGGTATTAGGCGGATTTAGGCGTACTGTTATTGCGGAAAAAAAGGTTCCTACGCGCTTCAGGCCGAGCCGGCGCTGGGGTTTTATGTACATGGGCAAAAAATATGCGTTTACCACACATATTTTGACGGGGATCGATGTTTCTGGTTCTATAGAAAAAGAGGATGTCGCCCTGTTCTATTCCTGCGTAAATCGTTTCTTTAAATACGGCGTAGAGGCGCTTGACGCGGTGCAGTTTGATTCGGAACTAAAAACGGAGCCTCGCCCGCTAAAAAAAGCCCGCCATTCCATCGTGATACACGGACGCGGCGGCACAAACTACCAGCCCCTGATAGACTATTTTTCAGACAATGCCGCGTACTACGACGGACTCATAGTCTTTACAGACGGCTTCGCCGCCGTACCGTCCGTACCGCCCCGTGCCGCCCGAAAACTCCTGTGGATATGCAACCGCAAAGAAAACTACCTGTCAAACCACGAATGGATGGAAAAACTTGGACGCTGCTGTTATATAAATAGTCCGCTGTAGGCCGCGTCCGCCCCATTATACGCTATACGCGGCAGCATCTTTTGCCCATTCGTGTATTTCTTTTTTTGACACCCGCCATTCCGATGCCCTGCCCTGATTCGCAGTGGGGTTTAATAACCCGCTGCAAATTTGCGCGCTTGCCTTGTTTGCGCCGCCTACAAAGATTTGGTATTAAACCAGACGGTATTATAAATTTCCTTACCCGATTGAGCCTCCGCTCAAATACTGAACAATGTCAACGAATTTTGCCCCGGAAAGCGGTGAATAATGGCTGCCTAATTGCTCCTCATTGCTCATTGTTAATTTACTTTTTACTTTTTACTTTTTACTTTTTATTTTTTATTTTACAGCGGGGCGGTGAAAATGAGTGGGGGTAGCGGAAAAGCGTTTTTGTGAAAGCAAAACCTTTGGAGTGCGGCCTTTAAGCGGCATGTAACAGTAAGTTTTTGGGGCCTACGCCATGCTGCCATATACTCACACACGCTCACTAAGAGAGCGTGCCGTTTTTTGGGCGGGGGAGCCGTAACAAAGGTTTTATCATAAACTTCAAAATTTTGACGGTTTATGATAAATGCGCTTCCCCTCTTTTTAAGAAACCGGCTCAAGTGCTAATTGATAACTGATAATTGCTAACTGCTAATTGTCCCCCTGTTCCAAACGCCGTTTTTCATATAAACTGTATCCATGCCCAAAACCAATGACGACGCCACGGACGGAGGCGGCATATTCGACCGCTCGTTCAAACAGATTATGGGCAGCCTGTC
>JAISCO010000082.1 GCA_031265535.1 Spirochaetaceae bacterium
TTGTGTTGAAGCCCCGCGCACGGGATTGCAGTGGAAATCCCGCAGTACCGCCGCAGGCGGGACGAGGAATTGGAGCGGAAAGCCCGGTTTTTGGCGCTGCCGCGCCAAAAATGCGCCCAAATAGAAATGTTCCTTATTCCTTCTTCCTTTTTACTTTAATACCCTTTTCCTTTTTACCATAAATTTCCTAAAAGTAAAACTGTTGACATGGCTGACAGGTGGGTTGACAAGCAAAAAGTGCTTTCGTACACTCCAAATAGACTTGTCTGGGAACTCCTAGCGTTTATACAGTAAACGCCAAAAGGCGGCAAGATGGCGCGGTAAAGTCTGCGAAAAGACTCAGCCGCGCGTCCCGGCAACTCTAATATCAGGCGGTTTTATCGAAATTCTGTTTTTGGCGAAACGCTTTTGCGCTGTACTTGGAGGTACGTTTTTATGAGATTATTAAAAACACTAAGTGATCCGTGTGCATTTATGACAGGTGTCATGACACTCGCAACGATTATCTTTTTGTGTTCATGCGATGTTCCGGTAGACAGGGGTGTGTTTAACCCCATGGGCGTTCCGGTGGATCAGTTGGTTACGATAACAATCACACCAAACCTGGCCGTATCTAAAGTCGATAATTATCAGGTGTTTTGGACGCGCCCTGATAATAACTATTCGCAGACAGTTAAAATGCCGCCCGGCATACACACATTTGAGCTTAATTATAACGACGGCACAACGTGGACAATGCAGCCGATCGCCGTAGCCGCGAAATTTGTAACGGGCAATGATTATAAAATTTCCCAGCTTATCCAAGGGGCGAGCATAATGATACAAGTTAACACCAAGAAAAACGGAGTAGAAGAAAGCGCCTTGTTTAATAGGGATTCACTGTCCGAAGACGACGGTCCGCTTGCGGCCTATGTTAAATATGTTTTTTATCCAACACTTAACAGCCCTGAAGCCAAAGTTTTGCTTAGCAATGATGACATGGATATACTGTTTGAATATGACCTTGTTTACAGACAGACAGATAAAAATACCGGCAAGAAGACCGAAGGGCGGTATGTGATAGAGATGGATTCCACGCTGGGCGGTAGAATATACTTTATTGAAGCGGATATAAGCGCGCTTTCAAGCGACGCGTTACTCGGCGGCAACTTTAGGCAAGACGCGCAGATCATAGCGGTTCCCACATTTTGCGATGGCAAAACGGCTGTATATGGATATTCTAAACCTGAAGAGATGGCAGGGAGGGAGGATGTGTTTGTCATTATGAATTTAACCCCTGTGGAGGAGCTTGTTGAAGTTGACGAAATTATCGAGCTCCCGAAATGACGCTGCGCGAAATTTCTTGACAGAATCTATACCTTAATTTATGTTTTATGAGTCAGCCTTAAAAAGCCAATAGGCGGTGTTGATTTTAGACTTGTCCGGCAAGCCGGTTGCTTGTCGCGCGGGTCTTGCAAAGTGCGTAGCATTTTGCGGTTTTTAAGCGGAACTTGTTCGAAAACCTCGGTTCCCGCGGAAACTGAAGTTTTCTAACAACCCTATTATTTTTTTATTTGGAGAGTGTTATGGTTTTGAAAAATGCTGTGATAGATGTTTCTATGGCAATAGCTTGTGTTACGGATTCGCTTGCCATGCTTTTTTATGTCATAAAAGAAAAACTTGTAAAATATAGTCTCTCACAGGATGATGACGATGATGAAGACTATGCTGCTGATGATGACGATGATTACGATGATGATGACGATGACTTTGATGACGACGACGAGGACGCCTTCGATGACGATGATGATTACGAGGATGACGAAGACGATGAAGATTTCGGTGACGAAGATGGCTTCGAAGATTATGAAGACGAGGACGATTATGAGGACGAATAGGGTCATCCTCTAAAAATCTGTTGGTTTTTCGGCGGTCCCGCTGTTTCTCAGGCTAAAATCCTGAGAAACATGCATTTTCAAGCGGGAAACGGCGAATGAACATCTTTGAGCTTCGATAGGGAAAGGAAATTATTTAACAGTGAAGGTTTGACCGGCAAACTCGTCTGCTAGCAGCCTGTTGCAAGGGAAACAGCCCCCTCTTGAATATGAAGATGAGCCACAAATTACACAGATTGCGCCATAAATGGCAACGCATATTTATAGAAGCAAAACCTCCGACCGCCGCTATCGAAATGAACGCATCTCCGCCCCCAGCGAGGGGCGGCAAGCTGCTAACGCGGAGCGTATGTAAACCGGCTGGCCGGCTAACGCGGAGCGTATGTAAACCGGCTGGCCGGTCATCTAATCTAACAGTTTTTTCAAGCCCTCAAAGACGGGTTCCAGTTCATCGAAACGCATATCGGCGCGGCTATCGAGAGGTGTGGGCATATTGTTTACAATGATCAGCTTGCCGCCATACCTAAGCGTGCTTTCGGGGAGTCCGGCGGCGGGATAAACTGTAAGACTGGTACCTAATACGAGCATTAAATCGGCTGACGAGGCTTCTCTTTCGGCATCGTGCATGGCCTTTGCCGGCAGCATCTCGCCAAAAAACGTTATGGCGGGCTTTAACACCCTGCCGCATTTAGGGCATCGCGGCAATTTGCCGTCTTTAACGATAGCCGCGGCGTCATTAAAGCTCATCCGTACACCGCTGCATGAAAGGCAGTAATGCGGTTCAGGCGAACCGTGTACTTCGATGACATTGCGGCTGCCGCCTTTTTGATGAAGCATGTCAATGTTCTGCGTTATTACCGCTTTTATGAGTCCGCGTTTTTCCAATTCGCCAAGCGTGGTGTGTACAACGGAGGCTTCGCGTTCATCCGCATTGTAGATGAACGCGCCGGCCGTCTTATAGTAATAAGACGGGTCCTGTTCAAAATAATCGATATCGAACATCTTTTCCGCGTCCATATCATTGTACAGACCGTTCTTACCGCGAAAATCACGGATGCCGGACAATGTGCTTACGCCCGCCCCTGTCAGCGCTACACAATGCTTAGCGGCGCTGATTCTGTCAAACAATGTTTTAATTTTATCCTGCATATCAAGACCCCCTATGCGGCGCGGCTTATAGTTTAAGCAACAAACCGCCGCTCCAAAGATTCTCCAATTCATAGAATGAACGCGATGCTTCTGTCATTAGATGCACTACCATGAATCCTAAATCGCAAATATCCCAGCCATTGCCAAGCGTCAATTTTTTGTGTCCGTGTAAGACCGGCAATTTATTTTCATGCGCAAATTCGTTTACATGCCGCTGAAGCCCGGAAAGATGAGCGCCGCTTGTAACCGTAGTCACGATGAAAAAATCCGTCCAGATTGAAAGCGGGCGCAGATCTATCAGCGCGACATCGCCGCCCTTATGCTCTTTCAACAGTTTCCCTAACTCTATAGCTATAGCCTCATCTGTCTTATAGCCGGCGCCGCCCGCGGATGCGCCGGCGGTCCCGGCGGGAGTTTTGACCGCGGGGTCTATTGCTAAAACGGTTTTATCCGTTACGTTAATTTTTAGTGTATCGTCCATTGAAATCCCTGCCAATAACCAGTGTAAAATCAGCTTTATACTCATGGGGAGAATACGCCGCGTCTTCCGGCGGCATACCGCCTTCTTGTATTGTTACAATACGTTTGCAATTTATGATCTCCGCGAATTTGTCCGCCTCGTCTGTGAAATTCGAGCGGTCAATTATTTCCGTGAATTCATAATCAGATCTATCGGCGTTATCTATGTTTATTACATCATAACCGAAGCCGCGAATCAATTCCGCCGTGCGCCCGGCAAGACCGGAAACGCCGGCGCCATTCAGCACCTCTACGGTGAAAATCCTGTTACTGCCGGTACTGCCGTTTCGCTGCGCTAAAGAGGTCAGCGTTTGCCGGACAATATCCTTTATCAAACTACCCTCGTAGTAAGGGAATAATAATTGTTTACCGGAAACTTCCCGCGTATTTCCGCCTATTGGCGAGATGGTAAAACGGTCAATATCGATATAAGCTAATTCTTCGATAAACTGCGTTATTATGCGCTTATTCATGTCTGTTTTTATGTAAGTTTGAAAAAGCTGATTGACATCGGCGGTTTTTAAGAAATCTTTTTTTTCGCCTAAACGCTTTAATAAACCGGTAAAAAAGCGCTGGCTCCTCTGCTGCGGTGTTTCAATATCGTAATCGGAATTTTGATAACTCAAGTATTCGACTGTTTTATCGCCGTCAAGTTTTGTAAGACCGGGCGAAAAAAGGATTGTACCACCGCTATCGGATACTTTTATCTCGCCCGGAATAAATATGTTTATGCCTTCCAAAATATCAACAGTGCCGGCAAGGCCGCTCATATCAAATACAATACTGTAATTCACCGTTATACCGAGCAGGTTTTCTATTTCTTTGATGTATGGCGCAATTCTGCCGCTTTGATAAACTGTATCAATTCTGTCTACACGGTTAATTTGCTGTAGAATAAGGCCGACTTCTCCCGGAACTTCAAAGCCCGCCGCGTTTTTTGTCCCCTGATTGTAAAGCAGCAAGTATGAGCCAAGCGGTTTTTCATTATGCTCAATGATGAAAAGGGTAGCTGACGCTCTGCCGTCACTGAAATTTGTTTCCAGAAAATCGCGGTTCAGTATAAAAAGTATAGAAACGATAGCCGCGGCAATGATTAAGATAATTCCGGCAAGAAGAAAAGCGCTAAAATCTATATGCTTTTTCATGTGCGCCCTGAAAACATTTTTAAGGTTTCATCCGACACTACAAATCCATGTTTTAGCAGCCATTCGACGGTCGCGTGAAGTACGGTGCTAAACAAAATATCCAGGGTAACCGTCCCGCTTTCATTGCTGAAGGCAAGCCGCCGCAGGCGGGGGTCAACAGTAGTCCGCGCCGCTTCTATTTTATCGGTGGTATAAACGATTTTTGCTATCGCCCGCATACCTTCTTTACCGGATGTGTGGAAACGTACCGCTTCAATTATACCGGCGTCTTGTATTCCAAATTTTTCCTGTATCAGCATTGCCGCCGCTCTACCGTGTAGAAGAGACGGCTTTTTCCGCTCAAGGGCGCTGAGCGCATCTCCGTCTTTTAACGCATATTCGGTCATCTCATCAATGCCAAATTCTTTGCAAAGGTCATGGGTAATACCGGCAATGTAGGCTCTGTCAGGGTCAATTCCGTAACGGACGGCAAGATCGGCGGAGTGCAGCGCGACATTGCGTGAATGTATAAAACGGTACGGATTCATCATCCCACGCGCCGTATCTTCAACATAACGTATAAAGGCGGATTTATCGCAGGACTTTGCCGCAGTATAAGCGTCCTCCCTTTGTCCTTGCAGCTGTCCCTGAATCTGTAGCGCTCCGTAAAGCCCGCGTTCCTTGATGATTTTCCGCGCTCCGTCCGGTACAAGCGCCTCCCAAGCGCCGCCGCCGCGTATCAAATCGCGCACGGAACATGATGAAATATCCATTATCGTATTACCAAGAAATGTACATGGGTATGGATAAGCATCTTGAGCGGACGAGCGGCGGCTTGCGATTATGATGTCCGCATTCTGTGTTATGCGTTCCGCGTCCCTCCACTGGAGAAAGCTTGAAGCATGATCATCGCCCAGTATCAGGGCCGGTTTGCCGTCCGGCTGATAGCGCTCAATTATGCTGTCCAGCGTATCTATCGTGTACGAAACGCCTTTCCGGTTTACTTCGCAGGCGTCCACAGTAAAACGGCGGTCGCCGGAAATAGCCGACAGCAGCATCAACAGGCGGATTTCCGCCGTTTCGCCTTGGTCCGGCGCTTTGAAAGGGGATTGATAAGCGGGAACAAGGATGATTCTATCGTAGCCCAGCGGCAGCGCGGCAAGCGCCATGTTCAGATGCCCCTTATGCACAGGATCGAAACTGCCGCCCAGTATCGCGTACTTCATCGCAAAAATTCTGACAGAACGAGCCGTGCATGGGGATTACGGGAGCGGCAAAAGTCCCGCCGCAACATTGAGGCGCCCCTCCCCTCTAAACATGAACAAAGTCTTGCGATGATTAAAATATACACCATTTACGGCCTCGTCATCGCTGTAAAGGTTTCGGTAAGGGTATCCAGTCCTTCGCCGGAAAAGACGGATATTCCGTATACTTGTTCGTTTGGCAGCCGTTCCCGCAGCTTGTTCAGGCGGCCGGCGCTTTCCTCCGTATCGAGTTTTGTGCCGATGACAACGCGCTTTTTTTTGAGCAGATCGGGCGAGAAAGCTTCCAGTTCGGCAAGGAGTATACTGAAGGCTTCAAGGTACTTGTCGTCCGAAATATCAATTAGGAAGGCAAGAGCTGGTGTGCGGGAAATATGTTTTAGGAAGCGGATGCCTAATCCCGCGCCCTGCGCCGCGCCTTCGATTAGTCCCGGAATGTCCGCAAGGATTATATCCCGCCCTTCCGTGTGGAGTACGCCGAGGTTGGGTATTTTTGTGGTGAATGGATAAGGCGCTATTTTGGGGCGGGCGTTTGTAAAGCGTCCCAACAGCGAAGATTTACCGGCGTTTGGAAAACCGACAAAACCTATGTCCGCCATTATTTGGAGTTCAACGCGCAGTTTCCGGTATTCGCCGCTCTTGCCGGGTAGCGCCCTGCGCGGCGATTGATTCACGGATGACTTAAAGTGAACGTTTCCCCAGCCGCCGTTTCCTCCGCGCAAAAAGATAAAGTCCGCCTCTTTTTTACCGAAATCACGCAAAAGTTCGTCTGTATGGTAGTCTTTTATCACTGTCCCCGGCGGCACCGGTATAAACACGTCTTCGCCGTTCTTGCCATAGCGTTCTCTGCCCTCGCCGTCGTGGCCGCTTTCCGCCTTAAATGTCTTCTGGTAACGTAAATGTGTCAGTGTTCGCAGGTTGCGGCGCACGACAAACACAACGTCCCCGCCCCGCCCGCCGTCTCCGCCGGACGGTCCGCCATTAGGCATAAACTTTTCCCGCCGGAAAGCGGCGCAACCGTTCCCGCCATTACCTGAGGATACTTCGATTAACGCTTCGTCAGCAAACCTGTTCATAGACGCCGGCAACCGCCGTTTTTCGTGTGTCCGTTACGATGGGTTTACAGTGGCCAACTTGCGTCCGCGATGTTCGCGGAAAGCTACAACCCCATCCGTCAACGCAAATAGTGTGTCATCGCCGCCGCGTCCTACATTAGCGCCGGGGTGTATCTTTGTGCCGCGCTGCCGTACAATGATTGTCCCCGCTTTGACAGCGGCGCCGCCAAATCTTTTAACTCCTAAATACTGCGGATTTGAATCCCTGCCGTTCTTGGCGCCGCTTCCGCCGCGTTTTCGTGCCATATTATTTCTCCTATATTTCCCTAATTTTCCTTATTTCCCTAGGTTTTGGGGCGCTTTATTTTTACAATAGTTAAATTACAATGTTCAGGGTACTCTTCAGCTACCGATCTGAGCCCTTCAAGCAGAAATGATCCCGCCCCACGTAAAAATTGTTTGGCGTTGTCCGAATAGCTGATTGCCGCCGAAAATGTCCCTCTCTCCAGTGTGTCCATACTGATGTTTATTCCTTCTTTGCCGCGCAATGCGCGCGCCAGCGAGCGGGAAAGTACCGAAATAGCGGCGCAAACTATGTCCGCCCCCCGCTCCCCAGCTCCAGCGTGCCCATTGGCGTGGTACCCGGTAAGTATATCGTCATCATCTATTGTCGCTTCAAGTTGTATCATCAATGTCTACGCTGATTTTGGCCGCATAATGTCCCGGTACGCCGCTGTTTAGCCGCGCTCCCCGGCGCAGGCCCTTACAGCGCAAATCATCATGAGACCGCTATTTCTTCAATTTTTATCAGTGAAAATTGTTGTCTGTGTCCCCGTTTGCGCCGGTAATCTTTCTTTGGGATGTACTTAAACACGGTTATTTTGCGGTCTTTCCCATGTGCTTCAACCACAGCCCGCACTTTCACGCCGGAAACGTAGGGCGTACCCACAGATACCGTCGTATCAGAAACCAGCAGCACGGTATCAATGTCAAGCTGCGCGCCTTCTCCGGCTTCTACATAGTCCACTTTTAACACCGCGCCTTTTTCGGCTTTGTATTGTTTGCCTTTAAATTCAAAAATCGCGTACATATAGTATCCTTAAATCATATTAAGTCTGGCTGTTTCAAAATTCATTTCTTAGTAACAGCCTAGCCTACAATACCCCAAATCCCCCCACCCAGTCAACCCCCGGCCAGCCGGTTCCAATGCACTCCGCGCCCGCCAGCGGGGTTACATGCGCTCCGCGCTAGCGTCTTGCCGCCCCTCGTTGGGGGCGGAGATGCGTTCACTCCGATAGCGGCGTTCAAAGTTTTACCTTTAATCCGATAATTCGTGTTAATTCGCGTAATTTGTGGCTAATTTTTCCTAATTCAGGAGGGATGGCGCTGTTTCCCCGCATCATCACAAACCGTTGCCTCATAGTCGCGCCCCCGCCCAAAACGGCACGCGAGCTAGTGAGCGTGTACTTGGGTAAGGCAGCATGGCGTAGGCCTCGAAAAACTTACTTTTGCCCATAAATGTTTAAAGGCCCCTGTCTCCAGCCTGCCTACGGTCGTCCCCCCCCCCCCCCGCCCGCCAGCGGGTTTCTCATGCGCTCCGCGCTAGCGTTTTGCAGAAATTCTGATTTCTGGAAAATCATAGATTTGATATAGTTTCAACGGCACTTTTTTGTTTTTGGGCGCATTTTTGCTCCGCAAAAACAGTGCTTTCTATTCCAATTTGATTCGGTACGCTTCGTGAGTCAAATACCACCGGCAAAGCCGGTGGCTTGTTTTTATGAACCGCTCAAAGCGGTTGATTTTTGAACCGCCTAAAGGCGGCTTTTGTGCTTATACCAACAATCTGAAATATTTGCTCAAAACAAAATGGCATGATATAATAGAATAATCAGGTTATGGGAGGCCTGCACTATGAATAAAAAATGTATTTCCGCACATAAAGGCGTTGCTGAAAAGTCTGGTTTAGACTCCAACAGTATCATAAAAGCCATTGTCCAGTTTCTTCAAATGTTTATGACGGAGACGCTTGCTAAAAGACTTGTAAGCATGGTGCTTATTGCCGCCGGTATATCGAGCGCCCGCATTACTGAAGCAACAGGACTGTGCCGGCGCAGCATCTGGAC
>JAISCO010000102.1 GCA_031265535.1 Spirochaetaceae bacterium
AGCTTTCCGCGCTTCTCGCGCACTTTCACGCTCATACAACCTCCATCATCGTCTACAATGCGTCTACATAAAATGTAAGATAAAAGAAAACGTTTGTCAAGACAGGTTGCAAATGAGACAATATTAATGTCCATCAACTCATTATATAGTAATATATTAGAAACAAATGAAGAACCGCAGGGCAAGCCCTGCGGTATCTTTAACCTTCAAGCTTTATTCTGATAAGGAAACAGCTCAAGCTGCTTCCCTTCATGTATTTTTTGGTATTCTTCCGGCTTTCGCCCCTGATTCTTGACATATCGTTGTATCACCTGTTCATCCCCGTGTTCCCCTACGCTCCCCACATAATACCCCCTTGTCCAGAATTCTCCTCCCCATAACTCCTTCTTCACTTCCGGGCGTCTTTCGAATATTTTCCGCGCCGTTATACTCTTTATCGTTCGTACTATCTGCTCAGGGCTGTACATCGGCACCGATTACACCAGAAAATGCACATGGTCTCTTTCGGTCCCTATCTCTAAAAATTTTATCTCATACCTTGCTTCTATCCCAAGGCATATTTCCCTCAGTTCTTTATCAACCTCTTCCGTTATTACCGCTCTTCGGTATTTTGCCGGGCATACGATATGATACATCAGTGTACTTACATTATGCTCTTTATGGATGATTTTGCTCATCCTTCCATTATATTCTTACTTTCAGCCGCGGCAAGCCGCCGGGTATTAAACCGTATAGGCTTCGCCTAATAACATTACCGGCACATCCGTAACGTATGCGGCGGGTGGAAAGATAGAATACGGCGCCAATAATGGAGCGTCCAATACCGGTAACGGCGGCAGCGGCGGATGGAATGGTAACGGGGGCAATGGCGGCAGCGGCATAGTGGTGGTTCGTTTTCCGGCAAGGCAGAATGAACCAGGTAGCAATTAATTATAACAGCGGACATTAACAATATTTTCTAAACTCCCGGCCTGAACGCGCATGGCGTGTTCAGGCCGCACTGCTTTTCAACTATATCGACTATGAATTGATTTGCGCTTCCAAGCGCATCAGTATATTTTTTAGCTTTTCATCCTTTATTTTTTCATACCCTTCTTTTTTAACATCACAGCAGCCGGAATTTTCAACGCCTTCATCTGTAGCTGTTATGTTATTCTCATACGCTTCTATTTGTTCACTATCATTCACCAATAAAAACGCGACCGCGTTGATGGATACGTCAGAGTATTTTTTATTTATTAACGTAATTATCCTTTTTTGAACAGTTTGAAATATTTGCATCCAGCCTTGATGATCAGTTTCTATAAAAAGCACACTATTTTTTATATAAGCTATCCTGGAATGATCGGCAGCTTTTTTTGCCGTTATACAATCTTTATCCCTAAACGATTCTTCTATGATTTTTGGCCATTCATAATGCAGCTTCAAATGTTCAGCCATTTTACCATGAATATCACTGCCAAAAACTTTTGCAAGAACATTACCTATTGTCTTCATGTACCAAATTCCCCTCATGAACATAGTAAACTATTGTATCCGATTTTCTATATTCTTCAAAATGTTCTTCAGGTAAAAATGTATAAAATGCTTGTTTATAAGGCGGAAGTACCTGCAAAAATTTCATTCTTTTTTTTCCGTCCAATTCCAAAAGAACATCATCCAAAAGCAATATAGGTTCCTTTTTTGTCATTTCAAAGTAACGCAGCGCCTGAGCAACACGCAAAATCAACGCAAGTAATCTTCTTTGTCCGGTAGAAGCCGTACTATCAAATACCGTTGATTCTTTTGTAAAAATATAATTATCACGATGCGGACCTGTACGAGTCGTTTTGTAAGCTATCTCGCTTGACCTATGCTCTTTTAATTCAAAAATCACATCATTTACATTATCTGCTTTCCAAGATTTTTTATACTTTATTTTTATGCCGTAAATTCCAGCTACGCTTTCATAAACCGAATTAAATATATCAGAAAAAAAATTTATTTCTTTTTCACGTTTCGCCATAATTTGTAGTCCATAATCCGCCAGCTGCGGATCAATTACATCCAGTATTGCGCCGCTTTTTCCTTCATTTATCTCCCGCAATAAAATATTTCTTGATTTCAGAATCTTTTTGTAAGATTGAAACGCGTTAAGGTAAGCTGGATCATAAAGACAAATATTCTGATCAAAAAACCAGCGGCGCCGTTCAAAACTCCCGGAAACAAAATCAAGATCCTCATGACAAAAAACAACACACGAAACAATAGAAAGTAGTTCTTTCCGGTTAATCTGCTTATTATTTAAACTGATAGTCTTTTTTTCACCGGCTATACCGGCTAATAAATATTTATCAAAAATATCAAAAAAATCCGCTTTTACAAAACACCTGTCTTTACCATCAGCAATCATTTCACAATCTTTTGAATTACGAAATGACGAAGCATAAGAGCAAAAGTATACCGCTTCCAAAAAATTACTTTTACCCTGCCCGTTTGAGCCTACTAAAAAAATATCCTTCCCGCGTGTGTCTATTTTTGTGTCATTTAAATTCCTAAAACATTCCGTAGTTATAGCTGAAAAAAACATTTCTACATTTGCATAGGCATTAAAACATGAAAGAAATAACTTTCAGGAACAGGCTTAACAGTTACGGCTTTATTTACGTCAGAGAAACAAAAACAAACATTATCCTCCAACATAATTTTAAACGGATCTTCAATGTACTCGTAATTAAATGCTATAATTACATCTTCGCCGTCATATTCACATTCCACATCTTCTTCCGCCATTCCTGTATCTGTATCATCAGTAACAATTGATAAATAATTTTTTGATAACTTAAAAAATAAGCGTTTATTTTTTTTCTCAATAAGCAAAGCAACACGCTTAAAAGCATCAAGAACTTCTTTCCTATTCACAATAAATTTATACAAAAGATTTTCAGGTATAACACGGCGATAATTTGGAAACTGTCCTTCAATTAATTTAGAAGAAAAATGGAGCGATCCAAAACTAACAAATATCATATTATCTTTTATAGAAATTAATATGTTGCCTTCATCGCTGGAATGTTTTAAAACAAGATTTAATATTTTATCAGGTATTATTATACCGTCAAAATCATTAACTGAACCATCTATGCTCTTTTCAGCATAAGCCATGCGGCGTCCATCCGTTGCTACCATTATAAATTTATTATCTGATTTTTCAAAAAAGACACCATTCATAAAATATCTTGTTTGGTCATCCGAAACAGAAAATATAGTCTGTTTTATCATTGATTTAAAATCCGAAAGCGGCATCTCAAAATTAACCGCGCCGGTTAAAGCTTCAAATTCAGGAAATTGGTCTGTATGTATCGTATTTAAAGAAAATTTGACCTTTTTAAAATTTGGCTTTATTACCATTTTTATATCCGCATGATTAAACTCAATTTCTCCGTCAGGTATAACATTCAAAATACCAAGAAACGTATCAGCCTTAACCATTGTTTTACCTTCTTCCGTGATAGAAATAGGTACTTTAGTATGAAAAAAAACATTTGCGTCTGATGCCTTGATGACCAAACTGTTATCAACAGCTTCAAGATAAATATTGGAAAGCACGCTTAAAACCTGCCTTGACGATATTATCTCATGAGCAATAACGATTTCCTTGATGATGGTGTTTTTGTCACATACGAATTTCATTTTGAATCCTCCTAAAAAATATATATATATTTAGTAATAATAATAGTAGTATAAAAAATTTGTGCAAAACATATATATCTCTATATATAATATAGACTTACTGTATAAATAAAATGTGTATTGAATTTAACATTTTATTAACATTTCCATATTAAAATAATTTTACAAACATAAATCCCATTTTATTAACAGCTATTTAACATAATTTTCCTTAATCATTCGCTTCAAAGTTTGAATCATAGGTTCTTCGGTAGGGTCCGATAATATGCGTTTTTCAATTTTGTCAATACCGTTCATGACGGTAGTATGGTCACGTCCGCCTAAAACTTCGCCTATATCGGTAGTTGAAAGCTCCGTTAGATCACGAATAATATACATCGATAAGTGGCGCGGGTGTACAATATTGTGTGATTTCTTTTTACTTCTAAGATCCGTTGGAGTTAAGGAAAAATATTCAGCTACAATACGAATAATAACATCTGTAGAAACATTTGTTTGTTTTGTGGATACGATAGTATCTCTTAGCTGTTGCTGCGCAATTTCTAAAGTAACCGGCTTAGCCATTAAATCAGCATAACTGAAAAGTTTTTTTAATGCCGAAATAAGATCTCTTACATTTGTTGTAATGTTTTTGCAGACAAATGAAATTACATCATCGGGTATATTGATGCCGCATAATTTAATTCTTGATTTTGCTATGGCAAATCTGGTTTCGTAATCCGGCAGGCAAATTTCAACATTAAGCCCGCTTTCAAAACGTGATTTAAGACGGTCCGTTAAGTTTTTCAGCTCGGAAACAGGACGATCACACGTAAATATCATTTGTTTATTCGCGTTATGCAGAGCTTCGTATGTATTAAAAATCTCAGCTAAAGTGGCATCACCATATTTCAATGAATGAATATCATCGATCATTAGTAGATCGGTATGACGGTATTTGTTTCTAAATGAAGAAGCTGTTTTTTTATCGTTTATTGATTCAATAAATTCGTTCATGAAATTTTCAGCGCTGATATATATTATATTATTGTCAGAGTTTGAATGAACATAGTTTCCAATTGCCTGCATGAGATGTGTTTTTCCTAAACCAACGCCGCCATATATGAGCAAAGGATTGTATGACGTTCCAAGATTGCGCGCTACAGCCTGCGCGGCCGCGAATGTATATTTGTTCTTTTCGCTCACGATGAACGTGTCAAATGTAAACTCATTTTTAAGTTGAAAGTGTCTGTTTTTTTGTATGGCCGCTTTGGTTTCTGAATGTTTTGTAACATTAACCGGATCTGGAGTTTTATCCGGGACTTCACTGACAAAATTATTTTCTTCCGCCGGTTTTTTGGTTTCGTCAACTATGTTTTTGGCGCTTTTTTTTGATTGTTTTTCTGTGATAGTGATTTTCAGAGGTTTTCCGGTGAGTTCCATAATTTTTGTGTCAATATGCGCCATAAAACGGGATTTCACTTGATCCCGGTGGTAGGCCGAGGGTGCCGCAATAAAGATTTCGTCTTCAGAAGAACTGGTATACTTAAGAGATGTCCACCAATCCATAGGTTGTGTTCCAAATTGACACTTTAATTGTTGCATAGTCTCATTCCAGAGTGCTTTATAGTCCTTAAAATCGGTCATATTTGCCTTTCAATAATAAATTAACAAGTTATCCACAAGTAAGCTATGGTAATATTACTGATAAAAAACCCTCATGTAAAAACAGAAAAATAAACGCAAGTTTTAAAAACTATAAGTCTATATTATATAATGACTTATATTAATTCATATTTAAAATGCGGTTGTTTTTTCATACCATAAATAAAAACCACAATGCCGTTCAGAATCTAAAATTATATCCACAGGTTATCCACAATTTATGATCCGGAAAACATCATTGGCAATGGTATTAGTCTATCCTGTCGTGTTTTTTTTTGCAAGTACGCGGCGCCGCCCCGTGTCGCCCCGCCGCCCGGCAGCTTGCAAAAACCGGGCTTTCTGCCAAGTAAAAAGTAAAAGGTAAAATGTAAAAAGTTCGCACTTATTCCTTTTTCCTTGATCTGTTCCTTTTTACATAAATTTTCTAAAAGTAAAATTGCTGTATTGAGACTGTAGCATCTATCTGGCCATGCTCACAAATTCGGTATATTTGGGACGGAAGCCCAGGTTTACTGTACCTACGGGGCCGTTGCGCTGTTTTGCGATGATTAGCTCTGTTTCAATAACATCGGGCGAAGATTCACCGGGTTTTGCCTCTTGCTTACGTTCACGGTGCAAGAACATCACCATATCGGCATCCTGCTCAACGGCGCCGGAATCACGCAGCGAGGCGAGGTTCGGGCGGGCGCCTTCAGCCGGGCGGCCTATCTGCGAAAGGGCGACTATGGGTATATCGAGTTCACGCGCCAGCCCTTTCAATGAGCGCGAAATCTCGGCTACCTGTTCAAAGCGCGGTACATTCGTATCGTCCGTGCTGATCAGGCCAAGATAGTCTATGAAAATTATTTCAACCTGTTTCATGGAACGAAGCCGGCGCGCCTGTGTCCTCAGATCAAGCAGTTTCATATTCGGCATGTCAACCGTGTACAGCGGCGCGTCATATATCCGCCCCGCGGCTTCCAAAATTTTTTCAAAATCAGCCGACTTAACAAAACCTGTCTTGAGCGAGTTGGAATCTATGTGCGCCTCGGAAGAGATTAGCCGCGTAGCAAGCGCGACATCCGTCATTTCAAGTGTAAAAAACGCGGCGGGACGCCTGTCGGTTACAGCAATATTGGCGGCCATGTTCAAAGCGAAGGCCGTTTTTCCAATGGAAGGACGCGCTCCTATCACTATCATCTCCGCGTTTTGGAAACCTGAAGTCATTCTGTCGAGCTCTTCAAAGCCGGAAGCTACGCCGGTAAACGCGTCTTTAGAATGATAAAGTTTTTCGATGCGGTCTATGGCTTCGGGAACTGTTTCATGCACGCTTCGGAAGGTCAAAGTACGCTTGCGGTCTGTTAAATCAAAGATAAGCTGCTGCGCCTTCTCCAAAAGAAGACCGGAGTCTTCAGAAATATCATAAGAATAAGAGCTGATTTTTGCGGCGGCTTGTATTAGCGCACGGCGCAAAGCGCAGTCCTGCACAATTTGAGCGTAATACTCTATGTTGGCGCTGGTCGGCACAACATTGGTTAAAGACGCTATGTAGGCTTCGCCGCCGGCGGCGTCAATGTCGCCGGTTTGCTGCAAAGTGTCACAAACTGTGATTATGTCCGCCTTTTTGCCGCCGTCATCGTACAAGGCGCGGATGGCCTTGTAGATACGGCTGTTGGCGGTAGAATAAAAATCCTCCGGGCGCAGATACTGCTGCGCGGCAGGCACCGCTTCCGCGTCCAGCAGCATAGCGCCCAACGCCGCGCGCTCGGCGTCATCGTTATGGGGCGGTATCTTGTCTTTCAGCGTGGGCGCGGCGGCGCTTCTTGGCATACGGCGCGTCTACTCCGCCGCAGCGCTTGCCTCGGTCTCAACCGGTGTGACGGCAGCTACAGGCGGCGTTTCGATTTCAGCAACAGGGCCTGCGTTGGCGTCGTGATCTAAAGCCGGTGTGTCGGCAGCGGCGGGCGCTGTTTCAGGGCTGCTGTTTTCCACAGGCACGGCGTTATCATGCCGTGCTTCGTTGTAACGTTTACGCCGGTCCTTGGAGTGGGTATCCTTTGCGGCAGGTTTTACTTCTTGCGCGGCTATGCTGATAAACATCTCGGCGGCGGCGTTTCCATACAGTTTAACGGTAAACTTGTACTTGCCGACACTTTTAATGGTATTTCCGGGTATATCAATACGTTTACGCTCAATCTGAAAACCGGCTTTAGCGAGTTCTTCCATGATTGAATGGCTTGTAACCGCGCCATAGAGCTTTCCGTTAGCGCCGGCGGGCATTGTTATAGACAATTCCAGCGTTTCCAGCCGTTCTTTAACACTCGCGGCATCTTCCCGTTTTAGCTTCTTGCGCTCCGCGATCTCTTCCTTCCGCTCCTCAAACAGTTTTAATGTTCTTGTCGTATACGGCAGGGCGATTCCGCGTGGAAATAAAAAGTTTCTGGCATAACCTTTAGCGACTTCTCTTATGTCGCCTTCTTCGCCAAGTGTGGAAATATCTTTGTTCAAAATAACTTTCATGTTCATATTGGACTCCTACTGTGGTTCAAACGGACGCTAATTTGAGACAAACGGCAGCAACGCTATGACGCGCGCCCGCTTAATCGCTTCCGCTAAGGCCCGCTGGTGCTTTGCGCAGGTTCCCGTGATACGGCGCGGCAATATCTTGCCCCGTTCCGTGATAAACCGGCGCAGCGTGTCCGTATCTTTGTAATCAATTTTAAGTTTTTGTGTACAAAATTTGCAGACTTTTTTCTTAAAAAAAACTTTCCCGCCGCGTCCTCTGACGCGGTCATCGCCGTCCCGCCCTTCGGAATCCTGTCCGCGGTCTGTCCGTGAATGGCGGTCGCCGTCTCTGTTGTATCTATTTTCTGCCATTTATTGTTCCTTATCCTTATTGTAAGTATTAAAATGGAATATCATCTGTAAATTGATGATCGGAGGGTATATTTCTTGCCCCTCTGTCCATATCGCCGGCTTCACCGTATGAGTGAATATTGCCCGCGCCTTGCGAATAAGCGCCGCCCTGCGCTCCTGAATAGCCTCCCGCAGACGCGCCCGAGTACCCGCCTGTAGATGCGCCCGAATAAGCGCCGGCTCCTCCTTGACCCGGTCCGCCGCCCAAAAGCTGCACGTTTATCGCCGAAATCACCACTTTTGAACGGTTTTGCCCATCTTGCTGCCATCTATCTTGTCTGAGCTCGCCGTCAACACCGATTTGTTTGCCTTTAACCAGGTACCGGTTTAACGAATCCGCCTGCTTTCCCCAAAGAACAACGTCAAAATAGTGCGCTTCGTCTTCCCACGAATCACCGTTTTTACGCCGCCGGTTTACCGCAATCGAAAAATTGCACACGGCTTGTCCGCTTGGCAGCACTTTATACTCGGCGTCCCGCGTCAATCTACCTATAAGAGACACATGGTTTAAATCCATCATAAATGCTCCTATTTGTCTATTTTAACAAAAAAATGCCTGACTAGGTTGCTGTTCAACTTAAAGACGCGGTTAAGATTAGTAATGGTTTCGGAGTGGAGTTTTAAGTTAAACAAAACATAGCGTCCCCGCGACATTTTATTAATTTGATAGGCGAAATCACGCTCGCCGATTTCAGTGACTGTTTCGATCTCGGCGTCGCCGGCTGCAAGATCAGCGAGTACTCGCTCCCGGCCTTCCTTGTACCGGTCTTCTTCCATTGGAAAAATGACCATCAACTCATACTTTCTCATGTGTCCTCCTTGTGGACTAAGATGATCCGCCGACTTTTCAAATCGCGGATAAGGGGATTTTATACACTACCTTTTTTATTCCCTCCTAGTCAATACCAAGCCGGCGAGCCTGCCAGCGGGTTCTCAATGCGCTCCGCGCTAGCAACTTGCCGCCAACGCTTGCCTTGTTTGCGCCGTTGGCGGGCGGAGAGGCTTTTGGTTCGATAGCGGCCTTCGAGGTTTTGCTTCCACAATGATAATTTGCGGACCATTTTCCGATTCAGGAGGGGGGCGCTGTTTCCATACATTATTCGCAGATGATAGTTTCTTGCCGCGCCCCCCTGTCTACAAAGCCTACGGCTTTTCCGTCACCCCCCGGCATAGAGTTTCGCTCAAGCTTAATGGAAGCGTTGAGCCAAACTCCCAGTCTAAACGTAAAACCACATAGCGGTTTTGCGAAGCAAAAACCTTTGGAATGCGGCCTTTAAGCGGTATGTGAGCTTGTTCCAAAACTAATCGACTATGCGCTAAAGCGCATGGTTTTGGAACAAGCTCTTGGAAAAAGCGGTCTAATCGGACTAAAGTCCGGCCCGCTTTTTCCATTAAATCTAAGGTTGCTGTTCCAAAACTGAAGTTTTGAAACAGCCTCAATT
>JAISCO010000120.1 GCA_031265535.1 Spirochaetaceae bacterium
GATTTGATATAGTTTTAACGGCACTTTTTTGATTTTGGGCGCATTTTTGCTCCGTAAAAACAGTGCTTTCCGCTCCAATTTGCTTCGTTACGCTTCGCAAATTACGCTTGTGCCGCCTCCTTTTTACCTTTACCTTTTTACTTTTTACCTCTTTGCGGCTGGGAGCGTATGGGAAACCCACTGGCGGGCGCGTATGCAAACGCCGTTTTCATCCCAAAGGCAGAGGCTGAAACTCCGCTATCGGTATGCTAACGCGGAGCGTATTAGGCTGTGTCAAAACTCAAAAAATCGAAATGACACCGCTATATATAGCGTTATCAAACCGTATAATAAAGAAAATAACGCTATATATGGAAGCGGCAATGACTTTTGACACAGGCTGGTATGTAAACCCGCTGGCGGGCGCATAAATGAGCAATTAACAGTGAGGAATGAGGGCAGCCGCATATGCCAATCGCCTTTTTCAGACCCGACGGCACGGAGCAAAGCCTGCTTTGGGTATGCCGGCGCGGAGCGCATGTGCCTCCATGGCAAATGGGGGATTGATGTTAAATTGAAGAATCGACTATACTGTTAAACAAACTGGAGGCTAGGAGATATTTATGGATTATGTGTACTTGATTGCGGCAGGTTTTGCCGTTATGTCCGGTCTGGGCGCCGGTATCGGGATTGGGTTAGCGACCGGGCGCACTTCTGAAGCTATAGCGAGGCAGCCGGAAGCATCGGGCAAGATTATGACAGTTTTCTTTTTGGGTATAGCTTTAGCGGAAGCAACTGCTATTTACGGCTTTGTTATAGCTATTCTCGTTGTTCTTAAACAGATAAACTGAGCGTATCATGTTTGATTTTTCTGTCAGCTTTTTTTTCTCGCTGCTAAATATCGTCATTCTTTTTATTGTACTAAGAGCAATTCTATTTAAACCGGTCAGTAAATTAATGGCGGATCGCACGGCCAAGATCCAAAGTGAAATTGAGAACGCCGCTAAGGATAATGAAGCCGCAAAAGCATTGCGTCTTGGCTACGAAGATAAAATAAAAAACGCGGATATTGAAGCCATGAAAATTACGCAGGACGCGCGCTCGGAGGCCGAAAAACAGTTGTCAACCATCATTCAAGAGGGCAAGACCCAGGCGGAAAATATTGTTGACGCGGCTCGAAAACAGATTATGGCAGAGCGCCGCGCCGCTTTTCTTGCTTTCAAGGCGGAAGCCGCAGCTCTGGTTATTGCCGCCGCGGGACGCCTGTTGCGCCGCGAGTTTTCGGATAAAGACGCTTACGCCCAGGCTGAACTCGCGTTGCGCGAGTTAGGGGGGAAAGATTGAAGTTTGCCGCCGAACGCTGGGCGGAAGCATTTATTGGCGCCTGTGAAAACAATTTTGCCCCCGATCCCTCATTCAGACAAAGTGAGGGGGGGCTTTCCGTGCTTAAATCCGCGTTATATATTCTTTCACGTCTGCCTAATCCAATATCCGGGAGCATGGCGGCGGCTCAATTTGACGTATTTTTAAGCGCTGCTCTGCGTGAATGCGGCTACGCCGGGAAAGAAAGCGGTATTGAAGCGGCCCGTGCTGTGATTTTCTTACTGATCAAGAGGTCTAATTTACCTCATGGCGGACTTCTAATTGATGAAATCGAAGATTTATTACTCAAAAAACGGGATATTCTGACTGTTTTACTGGATTGTGCCGAAAAACCGGATGACAATTTTCTTGACGCTCTTAAAAAAAGGATTAGGGAACGGGAAACGGCGCATGAGGTACGCATCACCATTGTCTTGATGCCGGAACTTTTAGGCGGCTATCGTATAAACATAGGCGATAGGCGGGAAGATTTTAGCATTTTGGGACAGATGAAACAGTTGGAACATACGTTGGCGGGAGCTATTTGAGAGGTATAAGATGATAAACTTTGGCGATTTGGCTAAGGTTCTGGAAAAAGAAATCGGTGAATGGGAAGGAAAACCGGTTTCGGACTCGGTTGGTTTTGTTGGGACGGTTGGTGACGATGTGGCGACTGTGCGCGGTCTGTCGAAAGCGGTGTACGGTGAACTGGTGGAGTTTGCCTCCGGCGCTCATGGGATAGTCTTCAATTTGAACGAGGACGGTGTCGGCTGTGTTCTGTTCAGCGGCGAGAGTCTTGTCAAAGACGGTGAAGAGGTTCATGGTACGGGGAAAGTTGCCGCTGTGCCGGTGGGCGACGCTCTGATAGGGCGTGTTGTGAATCCACTCGGCGTTCCGGTGGACGAGAAGGGTGCGATAGAAACTTTAGCCTACTATCCTGTAGAAGCCCCGGCGCCGGCTGTAATTGACCGTTCTCCCGTGAACGAGCCTATGCAGACCGGCATCATATCAATTGATTCAATGATACCGGTAGGACGCGGGCAGCGTGAACTTATTATAGGCGACCGGCAAACCGGCAAGACCGCGATAGCCATTGACACGATAGCAAACCAGAAGGGCAAGGATGTTTACTGTGTGTACTGCGCCATAGGGCAAAAATCTTCGGCTGTCGCCGCCATTCTGGAAAATTTGGAAAAAACAGGGGCAATGAATTATACTTTTGTCGTGCTGGCTTCCGCCGCCGACTCGGCTGCTTTGCAGTACCTCGCTCCTTACTCCGCTGTCGCTATGGCGGAATACTTTATGCATCAGGGGAAAGACGTACTCATCGTTTATGATGATCTTTCAAAGCACGCGGTCGCGTACCGTACTATTTCCTTACTGCTGCGCCGTCCGCCGGGACGCGAGGCCTTCCCCGGCGACGTATTCTATCTACATTCAAGGCTTTTGGAACGCGCTGCTAAACTCTCCAAGGAAAAAGGCGGCGGTTCCATAACGGCGCTTCCTATTATCGAAACACAGGCAGGCGATATATCTTCATACATACCAACAAACGTTATTTCGATAACGGACGGGCAGATATTTCTTGAGACAGAACTGTTCAATTCAGGCTTTAGACCGGCTATTGATGTTGGACTTTCGGTTAGCCGCGTAGGCGGCGCGGCGCAGTACAAGGCTATCAAAAAAGTGGCGGGACGTTTGCGGCTTGACTTGGCGCAGTACCGTGAGATGGCTTCATTTGCCCAGTTTGGCAGCGACCTGGATAGAATTACGCAGGAAAAACTGGCTCAGGGGGAGCGGCTAATGGAATTGCTTAAACAGCCTCAATTTTCACCGTATTCTATGGAGGAACAGGCGGCTCTGCTTTACATCGCGATACATGGCTGCATGATGAAGGAATCTGTTTCTTCAATTCGCGGCTTTGCCCGTGGTTTTTTAGACTATATCAAGGCGCGAAACCCAAATATTCTTTCAGAAATTGCCGAAAAAAAAGAAATATCTATGGATTTAGAACACGAACTTGAAAATGCCGCCGATAAGTATTCAGAAACCTTAAAAAAAGCATCGTAAGAAAATGAAATTCTTGGAGCTTTGATCAGGTAAGGAAAATTTATTAATTGTGGCGTATAAACCCCGCGAAAATAGCGGATATGACCGCTGCTTATCAATTATTGAGGAGTAAGAGGAGTAAATTGAGGAGTAATATGAACGTTAAAACATTTTTTTGTAGTATCCCGTCAATATTTAAATCTAATGATTCAAAAAGGCTTTCTTATTTTAAGGAAACTGTCGGTATAAACAGTTTCTTGAATTTTTGCCGCGCAAATCTGTTGTTAATAGCATCTATAATGCTTGCAATATTTTGCACCTATGGAATAAAACTTTGGTTTTATAGCATTGGTATTGATACGGAACTGGTTATGGCGGGTTACGGCGCGGGGGGCCCGGCCAGCACCGGCGCCACTATGGGACGCTGGGGTGGAGATATCCTTGGCAGATTTATGGGACTCTTTCAAATAAAAGAAACGAATCCGTGGCTGGGATACTTTTCGGGCTTTTGTCTATTTGGGCTTGTTGTAATCGAATGGTGCTATTTCATAAATATATTTTCAAACAAGCAAGGCTTGAACAATAACCTTATTCCATTCGCCGTTGTGTTTTCAACTATGCAGGTTTGGCTGGAAATGTTCTATTTTCCCGGCTGGGGTACGCAATTTCTGCTCTTTCTATGCCCGGTAGTAACATATTTGTTTTACAAGAGTTTTATGGATGATGAAAAATTAAAGGCCGTCGCCGGTTTTATCATACTCCTGTTGATTGTATCCTCATATCAAAGTATGTTGCTGCTCTTTTGTTTTGCCGTATTCAGCGCTTTTATCCTTATTCAAGAAAACTCTGATTATGATAAAAAAGTGTATGGATTTTTGTGTCTAAAACTTTTTATCTGTTTGATTCTTGCATTAGTGCTTTATCTTTTAATCAACAGATTGATGCTGTTTATATATAAAACACAGCAAAACGGATACATAGACCGCATGATTAGGTGGGGTAAAGACCCGGCAATGTCGAATTTAAGCTCCATAAAAGCTTATTTTTTTAATCTGATGTTTGGCAGATCCCGCATATCCAGTTTTAACTATATGTTTCCAATAATAGTGTTGTTTTTTGCGCAGGCGGTGTATGTCGTGGTTAAACATATCAAAGCGGGAAGGCGGGCGCTTTATATTTTGGCCGCTATAGGAATTCCGCTGACATTCTGCGTACTCCCAATGGCCGGCGCGTATTCGCCGCCGCTGCGTTCACAATATGCGCTGCCTTTCGCGGTTGGCTTTATGCTTTATTACCTCGTTATCCATTACAAAAAATTCTTTTCTGTCATTGTATTTGCCGTCTCGATAGTGATTGCCGTACATCAGTCTCAGATAGGGTCGCAAATGTACTATTCCGATTATATGAGGTATCAGGAAGATGTGCGGCTTGCCGGTGATTTTGCGAGAATTCTGGCGCCTTTTGAGGATGCCGGAAACACTATTCCGGTTGTTTTTGTCGGGAAAATCCGCGCCGCCAACAAATTTAAAAGAAATTATATAGAAGGCGAAATTGTGGGACGGTCGTTTTGGGGTTTACAGGGCGCGTGGACAAGCTCGCCAATTGACGGGCTGTCCTTTATGCGTACGATAGGGCTTAACTATCCATTCCCAAATGAACAGCAGCTGCAAGAAGCCCTACAAGTGTGGCCGTCAATGCCTTCCTATCCGGCTGAAGGTTGTGTTGTCCGCCTGCCGAATGTCATAGTGGTTAAGCTTTCAGACGATCTGTACGGCTGGTAACAACGCCGGCCACGGCGCCCGTACCGGCGTGGGGGGGGGGGGGGCTAGGAGTTTGGCTCAATGTGAAAGCATTGAGCTTGCGCTTCGCGCGGCAAACATCAAAAAATCGCCTGATAGGCGATTTTTTACTTTGCAACAGGCCGCTAGCTTTCCAAGCGGGTTTGAATTAGCTTATAGCGGCCGTCGTCGTCACGGGTCCAGTAAATATCTTCGACGATGGCTTCACCCGGGCTGCCAAGCTCCAGAGAAATGTTATGCCCGCCGCCTATAGCCAAAATTTTAACGACGGATGAATTAGAAACCCAAATTCGCACACCGTTTTGCGCTTGAATTGTCTGCTCATCACCTTTAACAAAATAGCGTTCATTCCTGGCTTGACGGTTTGGCTCGCGCAAAATTTCCCAGCGAAACATGCAATAACCGCTAAAAGCAACTTGAAGCGTAAATGGGTATGGATTTACGGCGCTAAAAATAACGCGCGGCGCGGTCCCAGATACAGCGGGCGGCGCATCAAACACCTGTGTATCGGAAACCGGTTCATTGATGTTTATTATATCAAATCTAAGTAAAGCGCCGACATCGGAACGGTTCCGCGCATAGTCTACCGCGCTTATTCGCAGTTCTGTAATGCCGTCGCTGTTTATATCCGCCACAGATTCATTGTTTAAACCAAGTTTTATATCTTTTTCCGGCGCGGATAGTGTTATAAGATCTCCGATGCTGTGCAGTGATACTTTGTAACTATTTTCACCAAATGGAATTATCAGCGTGTCGCCTTCATAAAAACGTTTTTCCAGCGAGCCTTCCGCAAGTGAATATTCAACAGGCTGCCGTTTCGCCAATTCTTCGATATGCCCGTTTTTCGGCATAAAAAAAAAGTAATACGCCGCCCCCCCGCCCGCGGCCAGCGCAAACAATACAATAATGGACATTGTTAAAATATGACGGATGTTTAGCGGCGTATGAAGAAGTTGTTCGACAGGAACCGGCGCTTCTTGAATTTTGATGACACGGTAAAGCGCAAAAAGTTCTTTAGCATTGAGGCCAAGATATTCACCATAGTTCTTTAGAAAACCCAGAGCGTATGTTTCAGCCGTAAACTGTGAAAAGTCTTCAGACTCCAGAGCAACAAGATATTTACGGGCAATATTTGTTTCATGGGCGGCATCGTCTATCGATATACCTCTGTTTTCCCGCGCCGTTTTTAACTGTTCGCCTATACTTTTCATAATATTCCACCTGTTTTCACCTGCTACTCTGTATCCCTAAACAAAAAATTGTTATAAATGTTTGCCGATGCCGGGGAGTCGTAAATAAAACGGCGCTCTGAAACTCCTTGATTCGTTTTAATATCCGAAAAATCAAATTGAATAACGCTGTTTGCTATAGTTGTCCCCTGAATACGGCGTATCAAGAGATTTACGGGATCAATGCTTAGAATTATTTCACGAAAACCTTCCGATCCATAGCGCCGCGTAAGACGCAGCTTTACAACTTTTTCCCGGGAATTTTCGTCAATCGGCGCCGGTTCGGGTCCGGTTATAAAAGCTGCCGCGAAATTCCGCCGTAACAGCGAAAGCCCCTGCGCCGTCGCGAGATTTGCGCCCGATGCGCGGCTTGAGTTTACGTTTTGATTTAAGATCGCGCGGTATTCAGGCAGATAAACCGTAAGCATATCGCCGTTAAAAACTATTACTTGTTCCGCGGGCGTTGTAAAATCTATGCGTAAAAAATTTGGGCGCATGTGAACAACTGTTCCATACATCTCGGCGCTGCCGGATTGAATCGCAATACGCGCCTCATAATCTTTAAACTGCGCGTATTTATCTGAAACATTTCCAAGAAAATTCTCTGCCGTAACAATTTGCTGCGCGTTTAATCCGATTAAAAATACGGTTAACTGAAATAAAATAAAAAGTTTTTTCACAAAATCCTCTGCAAATCCGACTTTGTTGCCGAGGATGAGATTTGAACTCACACGGCCTAACGGCCAGGGGATTTTAAGTCCCCGGTGTCTACCATTCCACCACCTCGGCTTATACTTTAGTCTAATGTTATTCAAACCGATGGTCAACCCGCCCATTTGCCATGGAGGCACATGCGCTCCGCGCCGGCATACCGAAAGCAGCCTTCACTCCGTGCCGTCGGGTCTGAAAAAGGCGATTGGCATACGCGGCTACCCGCCCTCACCCTGCCCGTCAGTCTTCTCGTAAGCAACTCCTATTCCCGTCCCTATCGAAAACTGCCTCTTCCTTTTTACCTTTACCTTTTTCCTTACTACCTGCTAACTGTTAATTCTTCATTGTTAATAAATCCTTACTTGCACATTGTTGATGAAAAACGCTTATTCCATGCGATAGAACGAGCGATACCTTAGCGTTTTCCGTGTATTTAATGCAAGATTTAGTAAGATTTCGACCTTCTCC
>JAISCO010000146.1 GCA_031265535.1 Spirochaetaceae bacterium
AGTTTGTTGGAGTACGTCTCCTGAAGGTTTTTTACCGTATCGACATCCATGTCAATGGCGTCATCGACGGTATAGAATTCCCGGTACACATCCTTAACCTTTTTCATGAAAGGCCTCCTTTTGATATGGCATTTTTAAATTGTCTTTTTCCGCTTGAAATTTGTCAACGAGAAGGGCGCCGGCCGCCATGCTAATACGGGCAATGTCTTGCGCAGACCCCCGGCGAACAACATTGGTATATGGACAACATGGAATTTTTCGCCTATAATTCCCTCATTCTTGCCGGGGGAATGGGATGAAAACATCTTCGAAAATTTGTTTTTTGATGTGGGCAATAATTTTTTCCGGTAATTTGGCCGCCCAGGAAAGCGCACAAGCAAACACGGACCTGTTGCGTTATTATAATACGGAATTATTTCGCTGGAATTATACAGTTTTGAGCGGAGTCGTCCTGGAGTTTCAAAACCAGAGAGCTATACCGGCGTACAGAATAAACAGCTCCATGAAAAAGGCCCTTATCCAATATGAAGATACCAACCGGCAATATCGTTTATACCGGGGAAAAAACATAACCGGACAGATTTTGGAATTTGGCGGAGGGCTTACCGTGGTGGTGGGCGCTTTTATACCAGTAGGCGGGTTTCTTTCAGCGCTGTTGGGAAATTATGGCGCTGCTGAAAAAAGCCTTACAATTGGCGGTGAAGTGATACTGGGCGGCCTGATCAGTGGATTAACCGGTATATTCATATTAAACTCGGGCCAGGAAAATATTTTCAATGCGGTCAATTTATATAACCGGCATAAAATAAACGAATACCAAAGCAACTGAGGAGCGCAAGGGTGCACTCTTTTTGAATAACGCCGCAAGGCGGTTTTGGCGGCCCGGAAAAGGGTCCAAAATTCTGTGTCTGAAGAACAGAAAATAGTTATAACAAATAACATTGGAAGAAATAAAAACATCCAGAAAAGGTGGAATATATTGACGTATTAAACAGAGAAACGATAAAAGTAGTATTGGAATTCATAAAAAATGATACGGATAAAGATAAACTGCCCCGGCGGGAAATTCCCGGCAGCGCTTATTTCTGAAAGGAAGAATTACTTCCCCGCTACAGATTCTTCGTTCAGAGAGGATACGATTTCCTTTCGAACCAGTTCGCTTATAAGCTCCGCGAGAGTTTTATGAGCGGCTATCGCTTTTGTGGTTAAATATTTTGTGGAAAGATCATCCAGCGCGACCATACGGGAGGCTTTATGCCGGGCAAAAAAGCCGCTCTTTCCATCGCCGGACACTTTGGGCGGGTTTTTGGTGAAATACTCGTCCCAGTAGTCTGCTTCTTCGTCAGTCATTTTTGGCATAATTTCTCCTACTTACCCCATCAGGGGAAAATAAATGCTCCGGCAACGCATGGCATGAAATACATTAACCGTCTGTTCATCAATTTCATTATACATGATTTCAAGCAAATTGCCATTGGTATCGAAACCCAAAAGCAAGCGTTTGTTTTCAAATTCTTTGATTATATCATCATAGAGAAAATTACCAAGGGCGTTCCGTATATCAGCTTCGGTTATTCCATGCTTGAAGGCAGCAGGACTAAACTCAACAATAATATCATCCATGTTACTTTATTCTATTCCGTCATTCCAAAAAATACCATATCTCTTTCAAGGTGGGAGCGCAGAGGCGCCACTCTTTTTCGCATAAAACCACCCATGCGTATGCCGGAAGGCGTATTGACAATATAGATTTTTTTGAATATGGTTTCATAATTCTTGCCGGGGGAATGGGATGAAAACATCTTCGAAAATTTGTTTTTTGATGTGGGCAATAATTTCTTCATAACCGGTTTTGGAACATATAGGAGTTATTATGGCAACAAAATGTGTACAGTGCGGATCAACCGCCTATGGCCCCGGATGCCCGAAAAGCCTGAACGGGCTTCACAAACACCACGACAATGAAAAACACTGCATTTACTGCGGCTCGTCTTCCTACGGGAACGGATGCCTCCAGACCCCCACCCGGAAGCACATCCACGGCCACGGCGCCAACAAATGCGTGTACTGCGGCGCCACCGCCGACGGTATGGGCTGTAAACACAGTCCCACGGGCAAACACGAAAAATAACCAAACCCCGATGCCGTGGAAGGTCTGCCGCCGGGTATTTTTGTCTGTTTTTGGGGAAAAATCCGCTCCGCCTACGGCCAAATAGAAAAACCGGCCCGCATTTTCCCTTTTCTCCTCATTTTTGCCCCGAAAAAACCAATTTAGTCGGTCTATCAATCATATTTATCCCCAAAAACCGGCCCAGCCCCCGCCTTTTTCCGCTTTTACGGAGCATGGGTCAAATTTTACGGAGTATAGGTCAATCCCGCCCAATAACAATTGACAACCGGGGCCTTTTTATTATATCCTGACGTGTGTTGGAAATATCAACGGTAAGGGGTGAGCAAAATGCGGATTTTGTATGGTATCCTCCCTCTTGCCGGGTTAACCTTAGGCTGGATCATTAGATGGCTGTATGCCAGATTTCAACTTACGGCATCGGAACAACAAGCCGAGCGTATTAAACAGGATGCGATAAAAGAAGCTGAAGCCAAAAAGAAGGAGATTCTTCTTGAAGCAAAAGAACAAGTTATCCGTGAAAAAAACCAGCAGGAGAGGGAGACTCGGGAACGCAGGGCCGAACTGCAGCGATACGAACGCCGTGTCGTGCA
>JAISCO010000162.1 GCA_031265535.1 Spirochaetaceae bacterium
ACACTCCCCGCAAGGCGCGTTACGCCGGGCAACTGTTCCCGCGTGTTCAGTTCAAACAGCGATATGTTCAGCATTATCCGGCTGCCCGCCTTGGATACCACGCCTATCACTATCCAGTCCGCGTTCAGAACCCTGCCGACTTCCGCCGTTTTGTTTGCGTCCGACCAGTCGCTCTGCTGCTGGGCAAACTCCCTTTTTATCGCGTCATCTATCGCCGCCCTGGACGACAGCCGTATTATCTGCTTGCCGGAAAGTTCGTTGCTAAAATAGTTTGTAAAGTTTTCCGCGTCCACCGCCGTTACAACCCTGTCCCGTACCTCAAACGGCATCACCGCCACCACAACCTGCTGCCCCCACACCGCAAACGCCGCCGCCAGCAGCAGCGCCGTAATAATGATTTTTTTCATATATGCCTCCTCGTTAATTGTCCACTGATTACGCTGATTACACGAATTACCGCTAATGAATGCGGGCATTAATCGTTAAAAAGCCCGAATAGCCCGCACACTAAAACGCTTATTATTGTCGTGGGAGGACTGGTAGCCGTCATAGAAATTCTGCCACATTGGGTCTCTATCACGCTCCGATGAAGACCAGTATGCGTTATTACCGAATTCCCCCAGCCCTTTTGCTTTTAGGTTTATGTACATCAGATTGAGCTCGTCCTTGCTGGGCAAGAACCAGTCGTCAAAGCCTTCCGCCACAAGCGAATCGCATATCTGGGCAGCCGTACCGCGCTCACCTACGCTTTGCATGAATTTTGCGATGATTTCCGTGTTTTGTTTGCCCGTCCCTACGGAGGTTCCTGTACCAGTAACGCTTTTGCTGTGATACACATATGCGATAAACCCTCCCCATTCGGCGATAAACTCCGTTTCGGGCGGGGCGGCTTCCAGATACCGCCAGCCGCCGGTCACCCTGCCCTTGTCGTAGAATATCCAGCCGCCGGCGGGGCCAAAGTCGCCGACCCTGTATTCCGCCGCCGCACCGCCCGCCGCCGGCCTTACGCCGCTTATCGTCTGTACCGTCTGCTCCACAAACGGGCCCATGCTGTCGTAGGCGTCGCCTATGCTGTTCAGCCTCATGTCCGCCCCGCCTATTATTTCCAGAGTTTTGATGTCCAGCAGGGTGCCGGTTACGATATACCAGTTACCCAGCTTTTGCAGAGTCCCGCGCACCACCCAGTCCGCGTTCAGCGCCCGGGCCAGTTCCGCCGTCTTGTTGTCGTTGGACCAGTCCCCCATTTGAAAGCCGTGCTCCCGCACCACCTTGTCCAGGCTGTCCCGCGTAACCACCCGCACCGACCGCGTGGCGGCCAGCCGGACGCTGTAAATCTCGGTAATCGTGTTCGCGTCCGCGATGGATATGCCCGACTTAGCCTCGAACGGCGCGACCGCCACCACAGCCTGCTGCCCCCACACCACAAACGCCGCCGCCAGCAGCAGCGTGGTAATAATGATTTTTTTCATAAATACCTCTTTCGTTAATTGTCCACTGATTACACTGATTAACACTGATTACGCTCATCATGATTAGTAAAATCTGTGTAATTTGTGGCTTATCTCTCATCTGTCCTTTTTCCTTCTTACCTCTTACCTCTTATTTTTTTATGCTGTATATTAAATCCATGATTGCTATAGAACCGCCTCGCCGCTATGTGCCTGAACCGTTCCCCTCTATCGAGGAACTGAAGGCGGAAATTGACCGTAAAGCGGCTGAACGGTTTGCTGATCCGTCCGGCGATTCCCTGCAAAAATACTGCGGCTGTCTGAAAGATGTTTTTACCGAAGACGGCGTCGAGTACCAGCGGAAGATGCGCGATGAATGGCCGGACTGAAGCAATCCCCGCATTTTTGTAAGCCGCCGCAATAAAAATTCTTTTCATAAATACCTCTTTCGTTAATTGTCCGCTGATTACACTGATTACACTGATTACGCTCATCATGATTAGTAAAATCTGTGTAATTTGCGGCTTATCTCTCATCTGTCCTTTTTCCTTCTTACCTCTTACCTCTTATTTTTCTATGCTGTATATTAAATCCATGATTTATATTGAAAAGACCGTTGAAACTTCCGGGCTTGAGGTTCGGGAAACGCCGTGCCGCTATGTGCCTGAACCGTTCCCCACCCTTGAGGAACTGATGGCGGAGGCCGGACGAAAGGCGGCTGAACGTCGTGCCGAAATGGAGAGGACAGGCATTGACCCGCTTGCGCGGTTTGCTGGCTGCCTGAAAGATGTTTTTACCGAAGACGGCGTCGAGTACCAGCGGAAAATGCGCGATGAATGGCCTGACTAACGACCGTTTTGTGCTGGACTCATGTACCTGCATGAACTTTCTTAATAAAAGAATCCCCTTGTTGCCTTGGGGCAATCTGTTTATCAGCGTCATAACCCGAATGGAACTCCTTTCAAAACCGGACCACACGGCGGAATCAGAGCAAGAAGTACGGGAATTTCTGAAAAAGACAATGGTTGTTCCCATGTTTGATGCCATTGAGCGCATCGCTACGTCTATTCGCCGTGAAGGTTCGCCCCGTCCGAAACTGCCCGATGCTATAGTCGCGGCAACCGCCGTTGTTTTGAACGCGAAACTTGTTACCGCCGATGACAAACTTGGCCGCCTTGTGTGGCCGGGTTTTGAAGCAATCCCCGCGTTTTTGTAAACTGCCGTAATAACAAATTTTTTCATAAATGCTCCTCGTTAATTGTCCACTGATTACACTGATTACGCGAATCCTCATTCCTCATTCCTAACTGCTCATTGTTAACTGTTCATTGCTAATTCTTCCCTCTTCCTTCTTATTTTTTTATGCTGTATATTTAATCCATGATTGCTATAGAACAGACAGTTGACATTGCCGCTGACGGGCGGCTTAGGCTGGATATGGCGCTCCCGGGAACCGTGCCGGCCGGCCGGACGAGCGTTGTCCTTGTGTTCCCGTTCGGTGAAGAATCGCCGCGCCGCTATGTGCCTGAACCGTTCCCCTCCATTGAGGAATTGAAGGCGGAGGCTGCCGCGAAATATGCCGAAATGCTGGAAACCGGCATTGACCCGCTTGCGCGGTTTGCCGGCTGTCTGAAAGGTGTTTTTCCCGAAGACGGGGTCGAGTACCAGCGGAAGATGCGCGATGAATGGCCTGACTAAAGCGATATATATTTTTGATACCAACATCATAATCCGCCATTTGAATAACGGAAATAACACATTACGGGCGGGCAATCGGTTTATCAGCGTAATCACCGAAATGGAACTACTTGCCAAGCCGGATATTTCGCCGGAAGCGAAACAAAAGGTGTACACTTTCCTGAAAGACATAACCATCATCCCTCTCTCCGACGCAATAAAAAGCGAAGCTATCTGTATTCGCCGTGAAGGTTCGCCCCGTCCGAAACTGCCCGATGCTATAGTCGCGGCAACCGCCGTTGTTTTGAACGCGAAACTCGTTACAGCCGATGACAAACTTGGCCGCCTTGTGTGGCCGGGTTTTGAAGCTGTCCCCGAATTTTTGTAAACTGCCGTAATAATGATGTTTTTCATAAAACCCCTTACCTTAAAAAGCCCGGACAGGCCGCACATAGGCAGCCTTATTCTTCCCTAAGACGCTCGAGACGGCCCTCAGGGCTATGGATAAAGTAATAACCCATGCTTTCCTACTATCGCTCTCCGACGAGGACCAGTAAAGTAGTAATTTGCGGAATTCCCCCAGTCCTTTTGCCTTTAGGTTTGTGTACATCAGATTAAGCTCGTCCTTGCTGGGCAGGAACCAGTCGTCAAAGTCTTCCACCTCTAGCGAATCGCAGAGTTGGGCCGCCTTGTCGCTCTCGCCTATGTTTTGCAGGAATTTTACTATTGCTTCCGTGTTCTGCTTGCCTGTTCCTACGCCGGTTCTTGTGCCGGGAACGCTTTTTTTAAACGCCCCCCATGGGGCGTAAAACTCCGTCTCGCGCGGGGCGGCTTCCAGATACTGCCAGCCGTCCGTAACCTTGCGCTTGTCGTAGAATATCCAGCCCCCGGCCGGCCCGCGGTCGCCGACTTTGTACTCCTTTGCCGCCGCGCCGCCGGCGCTTGCAGGGCGGCCGGCCGGTGTGCCGGATATACGCGCCGCGAGCTCGTTTACTATGCTGGTCATCGCGTCGTAAGCGTTGTCTACACTCCCCGCAAGACGCGTTACGCCGGGCAACTGTTCCCGCGTGTTCAGTTCAAACAGCGATATGTTCAGCATTATCCGGTTGCCCGCCCTGGATACCACGCCTATCACTATCCAGTCAGCGTTCAGAACCCTGCCGACTTCCGCCGTTTTGTTTGCGTCCGACCAGTCGCTCTGCTGCTGGGCAAACTCCCTTTTTATCGCGTCATCTATCGCCGCCCGGGACGACAGCCGTATTATCTGCTTGCCGGCAAGTTCGTTGCTAAAATAGTTTGTAAAGTTTTCCGCGTCCACCGCCGTTACAACCCTGTCCCGCACCTCAAACGGCATCACCGCCAC
>JAISCO010000192.1 GCA_031265535.1 Spirochaetaceae bacterium
TGTCATTGTTTCATACATAAGAATATCCTCCAACTAATTTATTATAATACCTTAATTTCATTTATGCAAGTACTGATTTATATGCTTAATTGTATATTTATTTATACAATTTCTAACCATTTTAGCCCAATTTCGCCTAACGTTCCGGCTGTATATGACGTTTTTGCAAGCCCGATAAAGGAAACCGCAGGTTTCCAGGGCTTGCAAAAAATGTGGGTGGAGTTGAGCGTGGGAGGCGCAGCCGGCCTAGCGAAACGGAACCCCGGAGCGCCCGAATGGGCGCGGAGCATATACAGACCTGTTAGGCGCAGTTGGACTATTTTATTTTTTTAATTTCATTACTTATATCTTCAATTGTTAATCCATCCAACCAATTATGCCGTTCCTTGGTATAATCACCATATCCGGAATCAAATTGACGCATAAATTCAACCATTCCAAGCGGTCCAAGCTTTTCATTTAATGCTTCAATCCCCAATTTCCTTATGCTATTCATGTCTTTTACCATTGTTTGACTAATCATTTTCAATAACCACCATGTACCAATTGATGGGAATTTCTATCCGTAAAACTGAATTCACTTTCCTAGAGTTTTTTATAAAATCATTATCCACCGTCAACAGAATATCAACATTCCTATATTCAGCAGACGCAAAATGTAAACTGTCAAATGGTTTTAAACCATACTTTTGTATTTCTAATGCCCTTGCCTCTATTGCATCATTGAAATCTATTTTTTCTTTTTTTACAGAATATAAATTCAGTGCCTTGTTTCGTTTATTTAAATCAGGAGTCTTCATAATTTCATATTCGATAATATCACTTCCAATTAATTTCCAAGATCCATAAAAGCATTTAAATAATATTCCAATAACGGCATCGCTTTCTATGCGGATTTTATCCTGCATTTGATCATCCGCCGGCCTATTTAGACAACAGCAATCCATATAAATCAATAATTCATTATCCATTGTATTTATAGTCTATCATAAAGATTCTATTTGTACAAGTGTATAATTTTTTATACAAAATTAATGTTTTAGTCCAATTGTATATAACGTTCCGGCTGTTGCGAACCTTAGTTTCGATGACGTTTTGTCGGCCCGAATAAGCGTTTGCTACGCAAACTCAGGGCCGACAAAATGTAGCGGAGTGAACCGTGGGAATGCGCGCCAACGTAGTTGGCGCGCACAGCGAGAGCAGAGCCGAACGGAACCCCGAGCCGCCAACGGCGGCGTCACCAGCGTAGCTGGGGCGTGTAAACAGCCCTGTTATGTGCAGTTTCTTGATTTTACTTTTCATTATTTGGTAACTATTCAGCCATAGCTAATTCCTTATACTATAAGAAATTACGGAAGCCCAAATTCACGAAATTTGGACGACTTTCTAAAATATTGGCTCTAAATGGCCTTAATATACCTCGAAATAGAGGTTTTATGCATATTTCTGGCTGAATAGTTACTAAACCGCGAAGTTAAAGAAGTCGAATAAGTTTAAGAAACTCCCTCTTTACTCTTTCCTATTTCGACTTTGAGGTAAAATATTCTTCCGGTCTTGAGACCACTCCCCACAGTTTTAAAGATGCCAAGATGTTAGGGGCGGAGATGCGTTCACTTCGCCCGCCAGCGGGTTTCTCATGCGCTCCGCGCTAGCATCTTGCCACCCCTCGTTGGGGGCGGAGATGCGTTCACTTTGATAGTTGCGTTCAAGGGCTTCAGTCCGATAATTTGCGTTAATTCGTGTAATCTGTGGACTTTTTCCTAATTCAGGAGCAGCGGAGACGCGTTCACTTCGATAGCCGCGTTCAAGGGCGTTGCGCGGCGTCAGCTAAAAAATCAAGTAGAGGCTGTTTCCAATCACCGGATTTTGGCCTTGCGTCAAGAAAACAACGGTACAAGTCGAAAATATATTCCCTTATAGCGCCGCGTGACAGATCCGGAATAGTATGCTTTTGGTCAATGAAAAGAGCGTCAACAAAAGAGCGCGCTTCGCTTACAGGGAATAGCCCCTCATCATAGCAAGTCATAGCGTAAAAAGCGGCCGCGATACAGTTTATGCTATGCTGCTTAACATAAAGAACCGACTCCGTTATATCGAGAGCGTGCCGGCGGACAAGCTCAATCTCACTTTCGTATTCCTTTTCCACGCCCAGACAAGATAGAACCTGACGCATCCTGGTGTACGTCATTATAACCACCATAACATGCAGCGAAGGTATGCACATAAGATGAGGGTCAAACAAGTGAACCGAGATAAAACCCGGTTTTCGCAGATAAAAAGGACGGCGCGTAGTAGAAAAATTCTGCTTATACACCAATCCGGCAAAGGCGTACATATCACCTATACCGCGGACAAAATCAGCAATATACGGGTCGGCGGCTTTGCCAAAAGCCTTGGCAAGAAAAGCCTGGGTACGAATCCAAAACGGTGAAAAATCCATATACACATCTATCCATGACGGGGTAAACGGTATCGCCTCGTCCAGCGGATGATCCACCCACGAAATCTTTGCTTTTTTGGGAAACAACACCGCCCGGTACTGCAAGTAGAAAAAATTGCAAAGAATTGACTTTATCGTTACGCGATAAGTACGCCAAAGCGGACGGCGCGCCAGCGTAAATAAGGAGCCTATAAAACCACGCCGTAAAATACTAATCACTCAGAATAATCTCTTATAATGTATCGGGGGAATCCAGCAGCGCGGGAAGCTGCATACTGGTTTCAAAGTAACCGGACAGACGCTTTTTTACATTGATGTCAAGCAAAGCGTACCCCTCTTTTTCGTTAACGCGAAAACTACGAATCAGTACAGGGTCCTGAGCTGAAAGACCGGCTTCATCGGCAATAGAACCGCGTACCACTTTTTTGATGAGGTACGACGCGGTGACACCCCGGCCGGCAGCAGTCTGCAAAATAATACCAAAAAGCGGCGCGGTCATCCGTTCACGACTGTCGATTTTCGCCGCTTCCGCAAGCGGAACATCGGGGCGCTCGGCGCTTTGCATGACACGGCGCGTGCCGTCACTCATTTCAACAGCGACAAGTTCTCCCGGCCGGTTCTGAAACAAACTATCCTGAAGCGCCGTTATAAGCCCGCTCCTCGGCGGACCGACAGCTTGATCATTAAGATTTTTTATGTAAACACCCTCCGGCACATGAAGATCGGCGGCAGGAGTAAGCGGGGCTACATAAATAATCTCTACGCCGCCCGAATTTTCCGCAAGACTAAAGCCAAGCCAAGGCCGCTTCGCCTTGCCGCCCTTAATCATAGCGGGCAGAGCCGCGGCAAGCCGCTCCGCGGGAACAGCAAAGTTTAACCCCTGAAACTGCTCGATACCGGCAAAAACAATACCAACAAGCCGCCCCTCATCATCAATGACAGGCCCCCCGGAATTACCATGATTTACAGCGGCGTCAATCTGAATAACATCCCCAATTTGCAAAAGACGTCGCCCCGTCGCGGAGACTATCCCCATCGTAACCGTTTTTTCCAAGCCCACAGGGGACCCTATCGCCAGAATCCTGTCGCCAACCTGCGGCTCAACCCTGTCTACGACCGAAAAAACATAAGAACTCTTGTATTCAGTTTTGATCAGGGCAAGATCAAGCGCTTTATCCCAGCCTATAACCCTTGCCGGAATACGCGCGCTTGCCGCGTCCCCCATCCTTATATACATGCGCGAATAGCCTTCGTAAGACGGGCTCACCTCGCTTTCTATGACATGATAATTTGTGATCAAAAGCCCCGATGCGTCTACAAAAAAAGCGCTGCCCAGCACGCGATCATTAAAACCGCGCCCATGTTCAACCTTTATACCCCGGTCAACAAGAACCGTTGCCACACCGTTGATCATATCGGCGGGGCTGTCGCGCCCCTCGGCATAAGTCCGCAGTTCCGGCGCTACGTCGACGCGAAATTTATCCGCAAGATTCAGAAAATATACCGCTGTCCGCCGCTGACGCGCCTTTACCGCTCGTTCAAGAAACAAAACGGCGTCCGAAGCAGTAAGCGCCCCGTACTCCTCGGCGCGAACCGCGGTCAAAAAAGCCGCCAAATCATTGTTGGCGGCAAGATACTCCTTTGCCTCGGCCAAGAAATAAGCTCCATCCGGCGGCGCTTTATTTGAACCATATTCAACATTAACGCCAATCGCCGAAAGAGACCGCTCAAGCGAAGCCGCGTCATCCCAGCGTTCCTCCGCGACAGCCGCCGCCTGTAGTTCAAGCAGATTTTTGACAGCCCTATCCCACAGCGTGTCAATCAAGTCCCACGACTCGGGCAAAACATCGCCGCCATTTTCAGCGCCATACACCGCTTCGTACATGCCGATAAGATGAATAGCCCTTTCAGGATGCGAATCCACCACCTCTCCAATCTTTTCGATACGGAAATCACTCGTAGGGCGCGGCGGCTTTAGACGCTGCTCGGCCATACTCGCCGAAAGACAGGACGAGAGCACAGTTATTATAAAGACAGCTAACAGTAAGCTATCGCGTTTCACGGTATTCGACAAAGCCGTCACCATCCCAATCACTTTCTATAACTTCTATAACTTCAATTTCAGAAGACAACGCCGCATCCCCCGCCGGTCTAAAACGCCGCATAGTTTCCATCCGGCCGTCAAGATCAAGGTCTATGCGTTGAAAAACAGGCATCCCGTTTTCATAATTGGTTTCCGCGCATAAAACCCCGTCAACATACTCTTTCGAGGAAAGAACAACACCGGCATTACATTCAATCCGTTCAATGCCGCCCGGAAAATTCCTGCCCGGCCGCTCAATAAGATAAGCGTAACTCAAAGCCGCCCGCCTGCTAAAGCCGCCGGACGGCATATCCGCGTCCGGAAGCAGAATTCCGCCGGTACCCCCCAGAGTTTCAAAACGCGCGGCAGAATAATTGAACTCCATAGGACGAAAAAGATAGCGTGTATCGCCCCAAACCGCCTCGCGCAGTGCCGGATAAATATCCCAAACAATAGAAACCCTATCCACTTTTGTCCCCGCGTCATCCACATAAGCAAGCGCGGCGCTAACCGGCCACCCATCCTCAAATACAAGCGACAACTCGTTTACGCCGTCCTGATCGGCGTCACGCGAGTAAGAAACAGGAACTCCCAAAACATACCCGGCGCGGGAATCGACAACGCCGTCCCAGTTTGTATCTCCGGTAATCACCCCCGAAAACGACAGCAAGTCCCCGCGCATCAGATCTCGCGCCGCGTCCGTGCGCAGCAAGTCCCACACCGAAAATAAAACGCCGCGGTCAAGCGCCACAGACTCAAGGGAGCCGGACAAAACCCTGTCATAAGCAAACAACTCGTTAATAGCCGTCTCCTCGTCAATCAAGCCAATGTCAAGACAAACCGGCAAAGCTTCAATCAAGGCCGCCCGCGCAGCGGCATCACCTTGGTCCGAATCAGAGCGTACCAACGCGCGCCACGCGGAAAGAAGACGCCGCGCCTCGTCAGCGTCACTGATAAACGGAGCGGCAAAACGAATAAGACCGGCGTCAACTTTTAACAGCGCCGGGAGCCGTTTAAGCGCCGTATCAATGAGCGCGCGCTGTAGGTCATCAGGAAAATCATTTTTTAGTTCGCCGTTAAACAGAATACGCGGAAACGCGGGATTGTAAGGATAACGCTTAAAGGCATCATCCATAGCGGCATAAAAAGCCGTGTTGTCAGGAAGCCGCCGCATAGACGTAAGACGCAATTCCGCGGCGCGTTCATTTTCGCCCAGCATAGAAAGCGCGTCCATGGACTCGGCATAACGGCGCATGGATATCAACACCTCCACCTCAAGATAACGGGCGTCCTGCCATGCATAGAACGACCAGCGGTCAGTCTCCAAAGCGAGCCGGGCCGCCGCCAACACATCGCGCCCCGGCATACTAAGCTCTTTTTTTACAACAGCGGCCAGGTACGAAATATCGGAAGAAACCGAGGCATAATCGGCGGCGCGCGCTAAAAAAGCCTCCGCCTGTAAAAAACGCCCCTCTCGGACAGCCGTCCGCGCCCAATCAAGATAACGCGCGGCGATAGCCTCCTCGCCTGTTTCACGAACAAAAGCATTTTCCTGCGCCGCCAATGCCGGCGCTGCAATAAAAAGTATGATAAAATAAACAAAAAGCGGGCAAGAAAATGCTTTCATCAATTTACGCCTTGCAAACTTCGATCATTACGCATTACGCTTTGCAAACTTCGATACCCGGAAGTTTTTTGCCTTCCAAAAGTTCCAGCGAAGCGCCGCCGCCGGTCGAAACATGGCTCATTTTATCGGCAAGATGAAATTTATTAACCGCGGCAACCGAGTCCCCTCCGCCCACAACAGTAAGACAACCCGTTGACGTAGCGGCGGCTATGATTTTGGCAAGCTCCTCCGTGCCTTTAGCGAACGCGTCGAATTCAAACACGCCGACCGGCCCGTTCCACACAATGGTTTTTGCTCCCAGAAGCGCTTTTTTGTAGAGTTCAATCGTTTTGGGGCCGACATCCATACCCATCAGATTATCCGGCAAATCAACGCCGTCCACCGGCACCGGCTTGGCAGCCGCGTCAAAAATCTCCGCCGCGACATGATCCACAGGCAGCACGATTTTCACTCCCGCCTTGTCAGCTTCCGTCAAAATATCCTTAGCAGTATCAATCTGGTCATCCTCGACAAGCGATTTACCGGTTTTATGCCCCTGCGCTTTAAGGAAAGTGTACGCCATACCGCCGCCTATCACCAGAGCAGCGGCCGTTTTTAACAAGTTTTTAAGAACGGCGATTTTTGACGAAACTTTCGCGCCGCCTATTACCGCCACAAGCGGTTTTTGCGGATTTGTAACAATTGGTTCAAGATAATTAACTTCTTTTTCCATCAAAAATCCCGCTACAGCCGGTACAAATTTTGCGATACTCGCGGTCGAGGCATGGTCGCGGTGCGCCGACCCAAAAGCGTCATTCACAAAAATATCGCCGTAAGAAGCCAGTTCTTTGGCCAGTTTGTCGCGTTCCGCCGGATCCTTTGAAGTTTCCTCTTTGTTAAAGCGCGTATTTTCAAGCATTATCAGCGAACCCGCCGGTTGAGCGTCAATAAACGCTTTTTTGCCGTAACATCCATCTTCGCCCGCAAAAATCACCGGTTTGCCCAGGGCTTTTGCCAGATACTCGGCAACCGGTTTCATGCGGCATTTTCCCTGAAGAAAGGCTGTCTCATCAAAAGCCTTGCCCGCCTTTTCCGCTTTTTCACGCGCCGCCTTAGCGTCCTTCGCGGGGTCGCCCAGATGGCTCATCAATGTAAGCGATTTTACACCCTGATCCAGAATATATTTAATTGTCGGCAGCGCGGCCGTAACCCGCGTACCGTCCTGAACAACGCCGTCTTTCATCGGCACGTTAAAATCAACCCGCATAATTACGCGCTTACCGCGTAAATCCACCGATTTCACTGTCTTAAGCATAGTTTACTCCTCTATTGTCTTAGTTGATGAGCCGGTTCCCAAAAATTGGACTCCGCCGCGTCCGGGAAATAAAACACGAACTAGGCGCTTAAAATACAAACCGGCGCCTTTTATGTAATAGTATTAAAAAATCCAAAATATTTCCACCCCACCGGCCAGCCGGTTTACATACGCTCCGCGTTAGCATACCCAAAGCGGGTTTTTACTCCGTGCCTTAGGGTCTGAAAACGGCGATTGGCATACGCAACTGTTATCAGCGCCCGCCGGCGGGGGTTCTCATACATTCGGTCTGTTGAATACATGGAGTTTTGCTTTGCCGCGATTCATCGCGCTTTCTTCCCAAGCTCAACGCAGTTGAGTCGCAAATTTGCGCGCAAACTTGTTTGCGCCGTTGGCGGCGGATGTGCGTTCAAGTTGATAGCAGCCTGCTGTATTTATAGGCTGCTGTGAACCTGCGGTTCACAGCAGCTTTCGTTCAATGGAGTTTGCATAGGCGCAAACTAGTTTTCGGCATTGTTTGAGCCGCGGCACAAGCACGAACCTGAGATTTGGAGAACGATATGAGCAAGCCTGAGGGCGAATCCCAGCATTCTTTCTCATAATGCCGTTCAGCAGTTTTACTTTTAGCGCTAAAAGTAAAACGACTGCCCGCCTGTTGCTCTGTCCACTATCCACTAACACACGGATAATTGTTAATGAGTGGGGGTAGCGGAATAGACCGGAATGGAGCGCAGCGGAATGAGGACTATGTAGTGAGGGGGAGCCGCGTCGAAAAAGTTCATCATATTACCTCAAAATTTTAACGGTTTAGGATAAATGCGCTTCCCCTTTTTATTTGAAACCGACTCAAGTGTTAATTGCTCATTTTTACTTGTTCCTTTTTCCTTTTTACCATAAAATTTCCTAAAAGTAAAATTGCTGTTCATAAGGCATCCAGCTTTTGTAAGATTTTGGCAAGAGCGGAGTTAGGTTTTCGCAATTCTTTTGAGCCGCGCGTGATTTTACAAAGCGAGAGCCCCAAATCTTTTGCTATTGTACGCTGGGGAGTTTTTTTATTAAGCGCTTTTATTAAGGCCCAACGGGAGGCAATGTTGGAGCGTTCCGCAGGTGTAAATATATCGATAAAAAAATCAGCTATCAGTGATTTATCAGAAGTTTCCGCAAGAACCGCGGCCAGTTCATCAAGGTTTTCGCTTATTATTTCAGACTCAAGCATAACAACAATTAATCGAAACCATCTGTAAACTTTGGTTTCTGAACAAGTCCGCTAAAACAGGCGCCGCCGGCCGCGGAAACAAACATTTTCTTTCCCATTGGAAAAAAATGACCCCCCGTATCAAATCCACTATTAAAGTATAGCGAAAAATCCGAAAATAGAAAGTAGGCTACGGTACAAGCAATGAAAATGCACGCACTAATAATCTTTATCGCTCTCTATGCACAACTAAATTTTCCACTTTTTTCACAAGATGATCTGCGCGGTGGAGTATGCGTAGAGTTGGAACCTGTTTATGCGCAGTTTTTAGGCGCGCCCTACCCGCTCGACAGCACATCGGCAAAGCTTTGGGCAATGGAAGACGCGGTATTCGCGTTTTCGGGAATGATCTACGGCTGGTCATTCATCTACGAACCGGGCGAAAGAGCGCGCGGCTTACAGGAAGATTTGGAATTAACCGCGCTTGGAAAAGTTATGCCCGAAGATACAAAACTGGAAATTACGGACGTGAATATAAAAGACGGCCTCTTTTATCTGTATGCGGATTATCCGCTTGACGAAGCGCAGAAAAATAGAGTTGTTAGATGGAAAAGCGCGTCCGCTTTTACGGCACAGGCCATAGGATACGGCCCGCTGCATGGCGATGAAGGCATCGTCAGCCGCGAACAAATAAAAGAAAGCGCTCTTAGAGACGCGATGAAAAAAGCCCTCCGTAAAAAACTTCGCGTAACAGAGCGGAGTCGTCCTCGTGCCGCGACAGGTTTTATCGCGCTTTCAAAGTTTCCGGTATACCGTATGCAAGACGGTTTATGGGCGGCTTCGGCGGAGTTTAGAATAGAAATAACAGATATTATTCCGTTTGCGGCTTATTAAACGCCGTGCTTGTCCGGGGTATCTCAGTTTCCGGACAAGCCCGCTATATCAATTTATGTTCTTTTGCGGTAGAAAATAGGGCTTTATTCCAATAATGATTTAACAAAAAGTTACGGCGTATTTCGATATCATCAATACGGCTGGAACGCCGCTGTAAACGTTTGAACGCAATGCTTATTGCCGTATTTCTATCTACCTCCGCTGAATTCGCCTGCCGCAGAATTTTATAATTAACAAAAAAGTAAAATGGCGCGTTAGGTTCTGCCTCATCCCCCCCCCCCCCCAGATATTTATCCCTGGTGACTTTCTCCATAAGGCGGATAGCTTCTTCGGAATTTTTGGATCCAAGCATAGAAAGCGCCAAGGCGTGCCACACGCTTATCATTTTAATAAAAAAATCTTTTTTTGAGATCTGTAATAATTCACACTGCGCAAAGCCGCTGCTCCAATCCGGTTGTTCAAGGAATAAAAAACCTCCGTCTGTAACCGACTTAAGAAGCCGTTCCGATAGCTCAACTGTTTTTTGATAATCACCGGAAAAATACGCTGCCTCAATTTCAAAAAGCAAGCCGTCCCCACCAATAAAATCATATTTTCCCACAGGCGCGCCAGTTAAATACAATTCCGCCCTAAACATCCAAGCGCTGATAGTTTGAGATTGATTGGAATAAGGGTCGCCGCGGTAATGCATGTACAACTCGTTAAATATATCCAGCGCTTTCTTGTAATAGCCAGTTTCAAAACACAGCCTTCCCGAAAAAAAGTCTGCCCGCATAGCCCATTCTTCCATGCCGGAAATATTGGCGGTATATGCCGACTGTTTTATCAAACGCATCGCCTCAGATATGTTTCCGAAAATAAAATGACAAGCGGCGGAATAGTAAGAAACAAGCGCCAATTCACTGTAATTACGGCTTTGTTTTGTGCTTTCAATAGCGAACGAAAGATAATCTATCGCGCTGTTTAATTTATTTTTTGACAGATTAACAAAAGCAAGCAACTGATATACCTGTGCTATGCCATATTTATCATGGTTATTTTGGCAAATTATTAACGACTCTTTTATTTCTCCAAGTGCGGTAGATGGATCATGTATTCCCATTTTATAAAAAGCGTTTATTGTTAATATTTGGGCTTTGTAATTTGATATTTCAGTTTTGGGAATATCTAAACCGGAAAATGTACCGCGAATTTCATCTTCATTTCCATAAATTAAACTTTTTAATGTTTTATAAATATAAAATAATTCCGATGAACTCTCACTGCCACAGATAACATGAAAATAATTTTCCGCCAAAGCGTTTTCAATAGCGTGATACGTTCCGTTTATAACATCCTGTCTTACCGATTCAAGAGCAAGAAGCGGGGATACTTTACCGCCAAGATTATAAATCGTTTCTAATAAACTAAAACATGGTTTTAACTTTCCCTTAGCAGCCCATGAAATCAATAGGCGTATTATCATGCCGCGTATATAATCGGCGCGTCTGCCAAGTAAATTTTCTACTTCTGGAATGAAATCTATAATTTCAACGTCAGGGTCCTGTTTTGAGCGTATGATCCCGTATCTTAAAAGTATGTCCAATGAGCGGTCTATAACGGCAGGATTTTTCCCCTCTTCCAAAAACAAATCGGGAAACATAAACGCCGGAAAATAGCGTCCGAATATCGCGCAGGCATAAGCAATTTCCCAAAGGCTTTGACTTAAAATTTCTTGTTGAAAAATAGGCGGATTTTCCGCGCTAAAACAATTTATTACCGATAGAAACATGGGTTTCCAATCTGCCGGCATATCCGCTAAACCGCATGTCGCATACACAACAATATTATTTTCTTTGAAATAAGATTGTTGCTCCATGACAAGCTGCCGCATATTCGAATCGGCGTTCTGTATATTTTCAAGTATAATAACACCGGAATTTCTACAGTCCGCGGCAGCGGCGCTGTATGCCTCTACAAGTATTTGAAATAACTGTCTTACTTTTTGTAGTGAATACTTTGAATATTCCGCTCGTATACGTTCCATGAATAATGCTTCATACAGCGCGTCCGTTTCTTTAGGCAGCTTGATATTTTTACTTTTTATGAACCCTCTGATTTTGGGGCTTAACGCGTCAGAAAAGCAGTTCAACCCCTGTCCCCAAGAACCAAAGCGTATTGTAAGCGGTGGAATAATATCTTCACCCGCAGTCCCGCAAAACCAGTGCAGATAGCCGCGTTTACCAATAAAATCTTTACCGATAAGCACAATGTTTCCGCCCGTGTTATTAACGCTGAAAAATTGTTTTATTGCCTGCCTCATCGGATATTGTCTTTTTATACCGTCAAGGTTTTTTATGTTTTTTAATTCAGTGATATTTTTGCTTATTAAAAATGTGTCTTCCGTATTATAAGGTTCTTTGAATTCAAAAAAAAATTTAAGATTTTTTTGTATAGAATGTGTACACCATATACCGCTGCTTATTCTTACAGAAGGGAGCGAATTCAAAACAGCGGGTATTTGCTCATAGTCCAGAACATCACTAAAAACACAGATATGTCCGTACAATTCTGATTTTAGTTCGCGCAGCATTTGTTTTAACGTCTCTATAATCGAAAGAACATCAAGCCAGAAGCCGAAATTTTCATCGTTAAAAACCGCTGTTATAGCGTGATACTCGGTTTTTACATTTCCGCCATACAGTTTTATGCTATTGACTATTGATTGTTCCAGTTTAGTATATATGGCAGGACGTATACGCCTAAGCTGAGATTGATATTTCAAAAAGAATGTCATCTGAATCATTGATAGTGTCCTGTTTATTTATCGGCATTTTTACGTCAAGTATTTATGCGGGAATACGAGCCTCCCCGCCGCAAGTACGCTTGCCTTGTTTGCGCACTTGCGGCGGGGTATCATGTAAACGTTGGGCTCAACTTCGTTGAGCCGATGGGGGCTCATTCTGTAATGAAATTGGACTTGTTCAACAACTCGGTTAGTTGTTTCACAAGTCTCGCAAAATGCACGGCATTTTGCAGTTTTTAAGCGGAAGTTGTTCGGAAACTGAAGTTTCCGAACAACTCTATTGTTTAACTGTGGAGGTTTGCGTGGCAAACCCGTTTACTGCCATTTTATCGTCAATGTTACCGGCTCTAAGCGCCGCAAGCGCGCAAATTTGCGGCGGGGTATTAGACCCCATTGCGAATAAAAGAATAGTATGTTCAGCGGCATTGGACGCCGGATTCGCCCGCGCCCGCATATTCGCGCCGTTTAACCCCGACATGTTCATGCATCATGGCGAAAAACCACGTTATGGGACCGGCGCGGGTTCTCTGCTGGTTTGCGCGCTGCCTTATGGCAATCAGCATGATGCCGAGATCCCGCCGGCAGATGCCGCGGCATCTGCCGGCGTATGCACGGGTATAATCGCGCCGTTTGCCCGCTTCAATTACTACCGCGAGGCAGTCAAACGCATGAAACGCCTGGCGAATCATTTGCGTATGCGTTACAGCGGCGTAAAAGGCGACTACCGTATATTTTGCAATTCGCCGCTCCCCGAAAAATTAATCGCGCGGGAGTCCGGTTTAGGCGCTATAGGCAGAAACAGTCTAATTATAAACGCGGAATCCGGGTCACTGTTCATAATTGCGGCCATGGCGCTGCCCATAACGCTGGAAACAGACCTGCCTATTAGCGGGCGGCTATCAAACTTTTGCGCGTCCGGCGCGTCTGCGGCGGACACCGGTGTTCGGGACTTCCCATTATGTACGGATTGCGGCGAAAATCCACCCTGCGCCGCGGCCTGTCCAACAGGGGCGGCGCAGGGAAATGGGCATATTGACCGCGCTAAATGTATACAGTGGTACGCTTCGGGGCACAGCGCGTCAAGCTTCGCGTCAAACTGTGACGCGGACGAGATCCCGGCAGATGTACGGGCGGTTTGGGGGAACCGTCTGTACGGTTGTACTTCCTGTCTGGACGCCTGCGTTCATAATAAACGCCCAATCAAAGGTGTTCAAACAGACGAAGGTCCGCTCCCTGCCTTTATCGACGCACGCGAGCTGCTTAGGCTTTCGGATTGCGAGATAAAAGCTTTGTTCAAAGGCACGGCTATGGGGCTTTCATGGCTGGGAGCAAAGGCGATTAGACGGAATGCAGAAATGGTTTCCCGCCCCCCACCAGTGGGTTTACATGCGCTACGCGCTAGCGTATTCCCGCCGCCACAAACTTGTTTGTGCCGTTGGCGGCGGAGATGCGTTCACTTCGATAGCGGCCTTCGGTGTTTTGCCTTTAATCCTATAATTCGTGTTAATTCGCGTAATTTGTGGCTAATTTTTCAATTCAGGAGGGGGGCGCTGTTTCCCCGAATCATTGCAAACCGTTGTCTCATAGTCGCGCCTCCCCTGTCTACAGCCTGCCTACGGCAGTCTTCCGCCACCCCCGCCCGCCAGCGGGTTCCCCTGCGCTCCGCGCTAGCATCCCGTATGTGGAGTTTTGCTTTGCCGCGATTCATCGCGCAAACTCTTAAGCTCAACGCTTGCGTTGAGCCCCGCTCGTTGGCGGCGGAGCGGCCTTTAAGACGATAGCAGTGGTCAGAGGTTTCCCGCTCCCCGTCAGTTTCCATTACAAAGATGTTGAACATCTTCGATGTTTAAGAATTTGGGCGCATTTCCGGCACGGGAAGCGGCTGCGAATGTTGCGCTAAATTCTCTTCCTCCTCTGTTGATGCAACTCCGCTGTCCAGTTCAACTTCCAAGAAATCCAGCAGATTTAAGAATGAGGCGGTTTTTTTTTCAATTTCAGAAATATTATAACCGTCAGAATAAAGCATTTCCGCCAACTCTTTTACATTTTTGATTTCGTTTTTCAGGCTTCCGTCTTTGTTTTCAAATTTCAAAAAAAATACAGACAATTGATTTAAATTATAGCCTATCCGGTTAATCATGGTCATAACTTCATCATTTACCGAATCGATATAGCGGGACAGTCTAATCCGGTCCGTGCTCTTTCCTGTCCGCAGCAAAATGTCGTTCAAGTATTTAATTTTAGCGCCCTTTTCCCCTAAATCCGACAAACTTAAATCGTAAGACGAAAGCTGTATGGATAATATCGTAAGATCGTGCGTTATCTGCGATAGAATATGCATATTGTCTACATTGAGCCAAATGCCGTATATAGTATATATATCACATATCGATTTTATTTTTTTGAAAAACAACGACATAAAGATTATGCAATAGTTAAATGTTACGGTATGCTTAAAAGATGCCGCGCTTTTTACCCTATTGGCTTCATTCCACGTTTCAACATAAAATTGGGCGCCCCGCGCGTTTTTATTGCCTCCAAATATAAAAGAAACAGTATCACTGATACTGCGCTCTCTTTCCGAGGCTAAAATATCCTGAATTGTTTTGCGCGTGTTTCTTGCGGCGGTTTCTAAAAACAACTGCGCTATTTTTTCATTCTTGACTATAACATCATTTTTCCAGTCCGGATCACTGCCCGCGTGACATACTATCAACTCAAATATATTTGACGACATCACTTTTTCAAGTTTTTTAAAAATATCCATCCATTCCTTGTACTGAATATCCGCTCCCCGGTTGAGCCTGTTTAGTATATAGAATGTGGTTTTCCAGTCTTTTTCCGCGTTAATTTCTTCGGCAACAGCTATAAAATCTTTTAAATTCTCCAGTATTTTTACCGCTTTCACTTTTAGAAACCGCTGATCAGGCCGAAAAGAATGTTCTTTCAGATTATTATTAAAATTCCTTAATAAATAATAATAATCAAAATTAATCAGCCAAATAAATGAACAAGTAAGATGGTAACATTTATCAACATTTTCCCGCCAATCACTATTTAATTTCTCATTCAGATTTTCAATATTCTCTTCTGTCTGCCTTGCAATCGCTTTCGGATCGCCCAGCTTAAAATTTTCTATCAAATATTTGTTGCTAAGCCGCATGAATATATCCATAGCCTCTTCGTCAAAAAAATGACGCAAAACCATGTTCCTTAATCTTTGCGTTCCGTCTGTCGTATCTATTTTTATCTGTAACTGTGAACATGCTTCATATAATTCATAAAAATACAGCGCAAGATTCTGGGTAGCATTACGAGAAAATATATTATAAAAAGATTTATATTTGTTTTTTTTAAGCGCTTTAACAAGCAGCTTCATTGCTTTATGCCGCTTTGATGCGTCCCCGGCGCCGCCAAAAAGCCAGTTTAATATATTCCTTAAATCCATTCTCAAAATGCCTCGTTTTTAATAGGGTTATCCGGAAATTTCTGAATTTGAGGGCGCCGGACAAGTCAGTTTACATCGAATTAGGGGATTGAATGAATTATTATCTCTTTTCAAAATGAGAAAATTCCATAGTAAATGTCGCGCGCCCTTGACTTTCCGAACGCAGCGCCGTCATAAATCCGAACATTTTTTCCATAGGCGCGTGAGCTTTTACTTCACCGGCGGAACTTTTTAGATCCGTGCTGACAACCTGTCCGCCGCGCTGTGCTAAAAGGCTTATCACATTACCGGTAAATTCGGATGGAGAGACAAGCGTTACAAGCATGATTGGCTCAAGCAGTATGGGAGAGGCGCCCCGGCAGGCCTCATCAAGACAGATACTGGCGCAAGCGGTAAAAGCCGCCGCTGTCCCGGTAATTTCAGAATAAGTGAGTTCTGTAAGCGTAACGCCTATATCAATGCAAGGATAGCCCATAGACACGCCGGAGTTAAGCGCTCCCATTACACCGTGTTCTACCGCCTCGAAAATTTCCGGCGGAATTTCCGCCCGGCGGGCGGCGCAAATGTATTTGTTCCCGCTTCCACGCGGCAAAGGCTCTACACGCAGCGTCAGCGCCGCCGCGGTTTCTTTTCCGGCAATCACGCGCGAAAAAGATTCATGTTTTTCCACCACCGCGTCTACAGATTCGCGGTATGTAACCTGCGGATTTCCCACGCGCGCCTCCACCTTGTACTCCTTCAATATCCGCGTTACCAGCACCTCAAGATGCAACTCACCCATACCCGATATGATAAGCTGCCCCGTCTCCTCATTTTCCCGTTTAGTGAATGTCGGGTCCTCTTTGGATAAGACCTCCAGAATTTCATTTAATTTATCACGTTCCGAGGCGGTTTCGGGCTCTATTGACACTGAAATGACTGGCTCAGGGAACAACATTTTCTCTAAAATTACCTGATAAGCCTCGTTTCCTATTGTATCGCCTGTTTGAGACAACTTCAAACCTATAATGACGCCTATATCACCTGCCGAAAGTGCGTCCATAGGCTCGGATTTGTTGGAATGCATACGCAAAATACGGTTTACACGTTCCCGTTTGCGTTTTCCGATGTTGTAAACCGCCGCCCCGCCCTCAATTTTACCGGAATACATGCGGATATAACATAAACTGCCCGCCTCTCTATCATTTTGTATCTTAAAAACGAGGCCCAAAGGCTTTCCTTTAGGATCACAGGGGATTTCCTCCACCGCGTCTGTCTTTATGTTGTAAGCCTGCGCCGGCACGGTCTCGTCCGGCGCGGGCAGGTAGTCAATCACCGCGTCAATCAGCGGCTGCACTCCTAAATTCCGCCGCGACGCGCCCGCAAGCACAGGCAGAAGATCGCGATTCAACGCGGCCTTCCTCAGTTCGGCGCGTATAAGTTCTTCCGGAATCGGGCTGCCCGCTATGTACAGTTCTGTTATCGGATCCGATACCGCCGAAAGCGCGTCGATTAGTTTTTCACGCCATTTTGACGCTATAGCCGCATTTTCCGGCGCTATTTCAGAGTAAACAAGCTCCCCCCCGTCCTCTCCCCGCCAGCGAATCTCGCGCTCGCCGATAAGGTCAATGACCCCTTCAAACATTGCTTCCTTTCCCAGCGGGATCTGAATTGCGGCGGGTTCAATTTTCAATTTTTCACGAATGTCGTCTAAAACCTGAAAAAAATCCGCTCCCACACGGTCCATTTTGTTCACATAACCGGTACACGGCGTTTTGTAGCGTTCCGCCTGCCGCCAGACCGTCTCTGTCTGCGGTTCAACGCCGTGTACCGCGTCAAAAATAGCTATCGCGCCGTCCAGCACACGTAAAGAACGCTCTACTTCCGCGGTAAAATCCACATGACCCGGCGTATCAATGATATTTATCTGAAAACCACGCCAATATGTAGTTGTGGCGGCGCTCTGAATCGTTATTCCCCGCTCCTGCTCCTGTTCCATCCAGTCCATAATCGCTTCGCCGTCATCAACTTCACCGATTTTGTGACTCTTGCCGGTGTAGTAAAGGATCCTTTCTGTTGTGGTAGTTTTCCCCGCGTCTATATGTGCCATAACGCCGATATTCCGTATATTTTTTAACATAATGATTAAAACTTACAGCAAATTTAAGCAAAAAGTAACCCTTCCTTCCCCCTATCCAAGTAAAAAATAAAAGGGAAAAAGTAAAAAAATCATCCTTCTTCATTGCTCATTGTTAATTGCTAATACCTCACTCCTCAGTGTTCATTGCTCATTGCTCATTGCTCATTGCTAATTGTTAATTGCTAATTGTTCCTTTTTACCTTTTCCTTTTTACCATAAATTTTCTAAAAGTAAAATTGCTGGAAAGAGGGAAGAGACCTTTCCTTTTCCCCCCATGTGCGATATACTTTTTGTGGAGGTTATATGGGCGCCAACAGAGAATATAAAAGCAGCGTTTTTTCGTTATTGTTCGGGGAAGAAAACACCCTTAGGGGGTTGTACGAAGCGGTGGAGGGTGTAACCCTGCCGCCGGACCTGCCTATCACCATTAATACACTTGA
>JAISCO010000193.1 GCA_031265535.1 Spirochaetaceae bacterium
TCAAGTGTATTAATGGTGATAGGCAGGTCCGGCGGCAGGGTTACACCCTCCACCGCTTCGTACAACCCCCTAAGGGTGTTTTCTTCCCCGAACAATAACGAAAAAACGCTGCTTTTATACTCTCTGTTGGCGCCCATATAACCTCCACAAAAAGTATATCGCACATGGAGGGGAAAAGAAAAGTCCTCTTCCTTGTTCACAGCAATTTTACTTTTAGAAAATTTATAGTAAAAAGGAAGAGGTAAAAATGAGCAATCAAGAATTAACAATTAGCAGTTGAACCGGTTTCAAATAAAAAGGGGAAGCGCATCAATCATAAACCGTCAAATTTTTGAAGTTTACGACGAACTTTTTGTTACGGCGCGGCAACGTAGTTGCCGACCACTCGCTACAAAATCCTAACTCCGCTTGCGTTCCGTTGCGGTCTTGTCCTTCCTTATAGGGTAAAGCAGGCGGCAAAACGTCAGGCATGAGTGACTCCAACAGCGAAAGCTGTTGGCATGGAAGGAGGGACTTTCTATGGAAATGAAAGCCTCCATCCAGTGCACCGCACTGTTTTGTGCTACCCCCACCCATTATAAGTAAAAGGGAAAAAGTAGCAATGGAGAGTGGATAGCGGACAGAAGGATAGCGGACAGTTTTCACATCCTCACTAATCACTAAGCACTTCCCGCATATAGTGCTAAAAGTAAAACTGCTGGGATTTCAACGCGGGGGCTTGATAAACGTATAAACATGGTGTATAATGATGAGAAAATGAAGTAATTGAGCCGGTTCCAAAACTGAAGCTTTGGAACAGATTCAATCATAAAACCAGAGAAAGAAGGCGGGAAATTATGATAAATCTAGTGAAAGATATTAAACCGGTTTCGTATGTAAGGGCCCATACAGATGATGTGCTCAAACAGATTGATGAAAAAAATAATCCAATGCTTATTACTCAAAATGGGGAAGCAAGGGCTGTTTTAATGAATGTAAATTATTATCAGAATATTATGGACGCTATAAATTTATTAAAAATTTTATCTATAGGTGAAAACGATATAAAAAATGGAAACATAATATCTGAAGAGGAAATGGATAAAAAAATTGATAGAATATTAGCGTAAAACGGATATTTAAAAACTTCAGTTTTTAGAGATCCGCCTCGTGAAAATGCGCGTTTCGCGGGACTTTAGCCCGGGAAAATGTGAAGCCGCCGAAAAACAACCGGTTTTTAGAGTTGCCTTAAATATGAAATACAAGATTAATTGGTCAAAAGATGCCGGAGAAGAATTCATTGAAATAATATCATGGTATAAACATAATGTAGGGAAAAATGCTGCTCAAAAAATATACTCAAAAATAAATTCACAAATAGAAAAGTTAAAAGATATGCCCGGGATTGGGAAAGCGGTACAAATATTAAAGGATATCGGCGTAAACAATTATAGACAAATAGTTCAGGATAATTGGATAATCTATTATAGAGTTGAAGGGCGAAATATATATATAGTTTCAGTAATTGACGGAAGAAGAAATCTGGAAGAAATATTGTACAAAAAAATAATAGATGGAAAAATGAAATGAACCTGCAAGCACGCTTGTATCGCCGGAAGGCCGCTATTGACCTGAACGCCGTGTCCCGCCCCAACGAGGGGCGGGAAGAATTAGCGCGGAGCGCATTGAAACCCGCTGGGGGTCTGCGCTACGCCGCGGACAATAGTTAAAGAAATGTTTTTTTTTGCCGATATATGTATAATAGTAGGGAGGAGTTGTGAAAAGATTTTGGGTTTTTTCAGTTTTTATTATATACTTGACGATAGGAGTTTACGCTGAAACAAGCATCTCCCTTGGAATAGGCCCCGAAATGAATATGTATTCGGAAAAATCAATTGCCGCGGGCGGCGTATTTAATATGGACTTTCGCTTTAACGAGATGTGGTCGGCTGGAGCGCGGGCCTTATACTGTATGGATTTGGGGCAGGATACCATTGGCGATGTGTCCGTACTGGAAGTTACGGCAAATGTCCGCTGGTATTTTTTGCGCTTTCGTGATATTCTGTTCAAATATAGCATGTTATGGATGGGCCGGTTTCATTGGTTTGTGCAGGTTGACGTGGGCGGTTCTTTTGCGTTTTTTCCGGATATTATGAAGGATGTCGCGTATACCGGATTCAGCATAGGCGGCACGGGCGGGGCCCGCATAGTTTTTGAAAAACTGTATGTTGAACCGTACCTGCGGTATTCGCTGAGAGGGAATCTAGGCCTTGGAGTGCTGGTTGGCTTAACATTCAACGGCTATGAAAATTAAATTTAGGAGATAGGACAATCAATGATTAAACTCATAAAAGTATTAAAAACAAATTTTGTTTTTGCGATTGTGTCGGCCGCTTTGATTTTTACCGCCTGCGAAAACGACTTCATGCAAAAAGCGTTATCCACTTTATCCGGCGGATTCGGGGGCGGCGGGGGTATAATTCCGGCCCCTATCACGTGGAATACAAATGTTGTTTATTCAGACCCGATTGGCGGAACATTGTCGGGAACGCTAATGGCGCTTCTCAACAACGGCGGTAATAGAATATGGTTTGCCCACGAGCAAAATAATAAGGCTTCCAAACAATGGGAATTTGACGTCGGGAAAAACACTATTACCGCGGGTTCACTTGCGGCTTTCATAGCCGGGTCGCCGACAGTATCGAACGGCGATCTTATGACATTAAACTTCTATGAGCCTGATTTCACCAGCATTACTTCATTTAGTACGGGGGATGGAACTATTGAGCGTTACTCTTTTATATTATATCCTGATTCCTTATACGGCGCCGACCGTGATTCGATTGCCATTGAAACCGCGACATTGAACTTCCGCGTAGAAGCGGCAACTTACACCAAATACGCCCAATATGTTATCGAAAAAGAAGAGTACGGCTCGATCTCCGTATCATGGGCAGAAGGATCCAACAGTATTACGACCGGGATTGAGACTGAAATAAAGGCGGAAATGCAGCGTCTGGCAGGCAGTTTAGCGGCTGAGAAGGGAAGTGCCGCAGCGGTTGCGTGGGCTAAAGATGCCTGGGCTAACTTTGACCCTATAAGCGACGGTAGCGTTGGTTCTTTGTCAGCCGTTTCGTGGATTACATCACCCGATCTTAGTAAAGGCTGGCTGCCGTACGCAAAGTACGCGATAGGACTTAGCTCTATACTGTATCAAAATGACACGGAACAACAACGACAAAGTCCCCGAATATCTGTACCAGTTGAATTTACATCTTATGTAGGGTCGGCGGCTATTTTGATAAAAGAAGCGGGTAAAGCCGGACAATTTGGTGCCACCGGTAGTGAAATTTATGCTGGTTCTGTAGCTGAGGTACTTACAAGTTTGGGAGTCCCATCGTTGTTGGAGGATGGTGATGCCGGCACTACCATTGTGTGGTCTCCAGGGGTCGGTACCCCCGAGCCTACAGATGGGGGAGAACACCCTTTCAGTGTTATTTTAGGGAAAGGTAAGGATACTTCGCCGGGTGATACGGTTGTGGAGCTTAAAGCGATTTTTTAGCGTCGCTCCTTAGTTTGAGTTTCTTTCCGCGTCCGGCTTGCGGCGCGCCGTCAGGCGGACGCGGAATGTGTTTTTTAATAATCCCCGGTTTTTAATATTTGACATAGTTCATAATTTTGCTATAATAAAATCATGCTGGATCCTAAAGATTACATGGCCGATTGGCCGGATTTAAGTTTTCAGAATTTTATCGCGTTTCTTGACTGGTGCGAGCGTGAACACGGCGCGGATAACGCTATTTTTTAC
>JAISCO010000200.1 GCA_031265535.1 Spirochaetaceae bacterium
AGAAAGGGCGGTATCTCCAACTACTGTCTTTAAGAAATTTGTTCTTTGATTTTCCAGCCTAATATTAACATCTGCACCATTTTCTATTAACAATTTTACAATACTTATATTTTGTTGAGCAACAGCCTCAATTAATGGTGTTGACAAGTCCTTTCCAGTAACATTTAAAACTCCATCATTAATACTGTTTACATTTGCCCCATTCAATAATAAATATTCTATTATATTACTTGAGTTGTTTTTGTTTATTGCTATAAATAGAGGATAAATTCTTACCTGTTCCGAATTTGTAACGCTATAATATTCAAATTGGTAAGGTTCATTTAAATTCGCTCCATATTTGATAAGCAATTCTATAATATTAAGTGATTTTTTTGGTTTTTCATCTAGTACCATAAGTAAATAGCTAAGGACAGGAATCTTATTGGGATAATTTTTTAATATAGTTTCCATTCTATTTATCTCCGCTTTTGAATATGCGTTGTAAAAATCCTTTTTATATGCTTCTGGGCCAATTAAAGACGGTGAAGGTCCATCATTAAATGTCATACATCCTGTTATCAATAGGCATATAAGTCCTGATATTAAAACTAATTTCCTCATAATTTATCTCCTTAAAAAAATATCAATAATATTATGTACCATTTAGTATTTATTATCAATTCCCAGCCATCTGCCATGGATGCGTCATGCCTCCGGCCTATTATCTGCCGCCGCAAACTTGTTTGCACCTCGTTGGGGGCGGTAGATGCGCCTGCTTCGTAAGCGGCGTTCAAGGGCTTCGCCTTAAACCCGGTAATCTGAGTTAATCTGTTACTCATATTTTCTTTCAGGAGGGGGGCGCTGTTTCCCCGCATCATCGGCAAACGTGCAAACAAGTTTGCAACTGCCTCATAGTCGCGCCGCCCCTGTCTCCAGTCTGCCTACGGCAGTCTTCCGCCACCCCCCGCCCGCCAGCGGGTTTACATTCCTCATTGTTCATTCCTCATTGTTCATTCCTCATTCCTCATTCCTCATTGTTCATTGTTAATTCCTCTTTCTCTTTCCTTCTTCGACTTTGAGGTAAAACATTCTTCTTCCAGTCTTGAGACCGCTGCCCACAGTTTGAAAGATGTCAAGTCGATAGCGGCTTTCAAGTCCTTGACTACGCTCCAATAATTTGCGTAATTTGCGTAATTTGCGTAATTTGTGGCTAATCTTCTGATTCATTTGTGGCTAATCTTCTGATTCAGCAGAAGCTCAGGTTCACGGCAGCCCGTAACAGGCGCGTCAACTATTGCAGGCGCGCCAACTATCGTAGGCGGGCGGCTTTAAAGAATAGAAAACTATCCGGTACGCTTACTATTGGGTGCTGCATACTTGAAGTTAATTTTGGAAGCGCACCGCTCAAATATTTTGTAAGCTCGCTGATGCCTATAACATTATCTTTTATTAAATCCGCCCCGCCCCTCAAACCATTAGTGAGCGCGTATATAAAAACGCCGCGCCCGCCGTCTATAATCTGAGCGTTTTCTATACCGCTGCATGACGAAATAACAACGGCGTTTTCACGCTGTATATCACGCACAAGACTGTTGTAATCAACACGCAAATCTTCCCCGCCGTCAATTCCTTCCGCGCTGTATAAATCCAGCAGTATTATTTTTTGACATGGCAGATCAAGCATGGAAAAAAGATCCGCCTGAGAAACCGCTTTTGACTTGTCTATCGTTCCATCTTTTTGATACACGGCGTCTTTAGGCAATAAATAAAATTCGCCGTCAGAATCTGTAAACCCGCGTCCCGAAATAAAAAACACGGCGGTATCCTGCGGCGCCATCTGCTTAAAATAATTTAAACGGGCATTGATGTTTTTTTGCGTTGGGGGCACCTGCGTTTTATCGGCAATAATAGAATTATTCACCCTCCGGTACAGCTTTCCCTGCTGGCGTTTGAACAGGCTTACAATATCGCGCGCGTCGGCGGATGCCCATTCAAGATCCGGTATTGACGGATCCTTATACGAGCCAACCCCTATAGAAAGTATCCAAAGATCGGGAAGTTCGCGCCGCTCACCCGCCGGAACATTATCAAAAATAAATTCCACACTGTCTTTTACCTCCGCGTAACGGTTCGACGCATACGCCTCAATAAAGTTTTCGCCCGCGTTAAGCGTAACAGGAAAATTATAATCGCGTGATTTTGCCTCGTTATCTATTTTTTCCCCCATTATTTCATGCGCGGATTTGCTTAATTGACGGCTTGATGAAAACGCGCCGTTATCATTAGACGCGATCAATCTGCCGTTGAGCAAAACTTTTACATTCTCGACAGGTTCATTTTTATAAGAAACTGAAAACGCAAGCCGGGCGGAACGCTCCATAGCCTGCGCGCCATTCAGCGGATTGCTGATAGCAATCTCCGGCGGTGAAAATTCGGCGGCGGCGGTGAGACCGGCCGCGTACCGGGGGGATCCGCGGCTGTCTGCATCCCCCCCTTGTCCCCCGCGATACAGGATGGAACGGAAACGTTCTAAATTATACAAACGACCGCCGTCAGCATCGCTTATCCTTAACATGATATTTTCCGCTCCCGCCGGTGAGGCATTGTAAAAACCGGACGGATTCACGCAAACCCACTCTCCGTCCGCGTACCGGCTGAACATAGCTTCCTCAATCCCGGCCGCGTCCCAAAGACGAAGAATGCCGCCGCCGGAACCGGCAAGCATACGCTTGCCGTCAGGACTATAGCTTACCGTGTAAACTTCGCCGTGCAGACTGCCTAATGTCCGCAGTTCCCGTCCGGTCTTTGTGTCCCATTCCTTGACGATATAATTTGTATCGCCGGAAAGCGCCCGCTTTCCGTCAGGACTAAACGCCGCCGTCAAAACACTGTTTACATGGCCGCGAAAACTTACAAGCTCTTTACCGTTGTTCGCGTCCCAGATTTTTACCGTCTCGTCGCTTGAAGCCGATATTAAGCGCTGTCCGTCTCCGCTGTACGCGACAGAATTCACAGGCCCGCGGTGTCCGTTCAGAACAAACAAGGGCCTCCGCTTCGTATTCGCGTCCCAAATTGTTACGGAACCGCCGGAATCGCCGGAAACCACAAAACGTCCGTCCGGGCTGTACGCGGCGCAATTTACCACGCTATCCTGTGTCAGCGTAAAAAGCGGCTTCCCCGTCTCAATATCCCAGATTTTAAGGCTTTTATCATCGGAGGCTGAGGCAACGCGTCCGCCGTCAGGGTTAAACACGGCAGCGTTGACGGCTTCCTTATGCCCCGTCAAAGTTTGAAGTTCACGCCCTGTCCGCGCGTCCCATATTTTTATCGTTTTGTCGGCGGACGCGGAAACAATACATCTGCCGTCCTTGCTGTACGCCGCCTGCCTTACCCCGGCGGAATGTCCGCTCAAAGTCAGCAGCTGCCGCCTGCCGCCTGAGTCCCATACCGTAATGATTCCCCCCTCCCCGCCCGAGACAAAACGCCCGCTGCCGGGAGCCCACGCGGCGCTTTTAACGCCCAAGTTTATGCCGCCAAAACCGGCCAAAGCCGCGCCGTCTCTCAAACGCCAAATTTTTATAAAAGTGTCAAAAGAGCCGGACAACAGATTACGCCCGTCAGGACTAAAATCCAACGCGCTTACCGCAGCGTCATGGCCGCTAAGTAATCGGTCGCTAAATGAACGGGCGGGATAAAAAAATTGAGTGTCCCAGACCCTTATTACGGCATCCGCCGTACCCGCCGCTATTTGACCGCCGTCCGGACTGTAGGCAAGCGCGTATACGGCGCCGCCTTCCGGTTTTAAGGTCTGAGTTTCAAGCCCTGTCTGAGCGTCCCATAAGATGATAACGCCGTCATCCGCGCCCGATACAATGGATCTGCCGTCAGGACTGTAGGCGAGCGCCCATACCGCGCCGGAATGACCCTCAAAACCGCGTATCTCCCTGCCGTCCGTCCCGTTCCACAGTTTTACCGAGCCGTCCGCCGCAGCGGAAACAATGTATTTTCCATCGGGGCTGTATGATACACAGCGGACAGGGCTGTCGTGGGCGGGTATAACGAGCAGCATTTTGCCGCTCTGCGCGTCCCATACCCTAAGCGTTCTGTCCGAGGACGCCGAAACTATGCGGTCTCCATCGGGGTTAAAACACGCCTGCCATACCCAATTTGTATGCCCCTTCAATGTAAGCCTTTCTTTTCCGGTTTGAATGTCCCAAATTTTAATATCGCCGCCGCCGGAAGCCGAAACTATGCTGTTTCCATCCGGGCTGTACGCGGCGGAGCTTACAATGCTTTCGTGTCCGTACAGGATTTTTACGAGCCGCCCGTCTCTCGCGTCCCATATTTTTACCGTCTTGTCTGTGCCGCCCGAAACCGCGTAAGCTCCATTTGGGCTGTAAGAGGCCGTATAAATTTCACCGTCTATTCTGGGGATTATCTCGACCGCGGCGTTCAAATTTCCACTGTTTATGACCGCGTGTATAAAAACCGCAAAAACCGCAAAATATTTTTTTAATATTTTTTTAACCAGATTACTCATGTTTCAATTTTTAATCCCGTTTACCCGCCAATGGGTTTTTCGTGAAATGAGGCGTTTCAAGCTCTATTAAAAGTATCGGCAATTTTATTGTTCATTAAATTGGGAAATTCCACCCGCCACCCGCCAGCGGGTTTACATGCGCTCCGCGCTAACATACCGAAATGGAGTTGATAACTCTGCCTTAGGGTCCGCAGATAGCGGTTTGCATACGCGCCCGCCGGCGGGTTTACATACGTGAGTTTGATGAAGTATTAAACCAGAAGAGGCAAAGCCCTTTCATCTTGGAAGCCTCGAATGGACGGCTCAGAGGGCAGAAAACTATACGCCGATAACGCCGCCGGCATATTGACTATGAATCTTGGTTTTTCGGCAAATTCATCGTAGGTGAACAAGTGCCGTAAAAACCCACAAGTGCAACAGGCTGCTATAGGATACGAAAAGTCGCACGGAGGATTTTTCACGGCGCATCACGGGAGTTAGAGCAGCCTGATAGTGTATATTCAAATTGAAAGATTAGTAACTTACCGTGTAATCCGTGATAAAACTTCAGGGTTGTCGGCGGCATAGCTTAAAACGTCCGCCATTATTCCGGTGTAACCTTTTCCAAGTGATTTGTACTTTTCCAAACAATCGGGCGCTATGCGGATGCTTACGGCGGGGCGGATTTTTTTCATGTTTCGCCGAAGCTCCCGCGCCTTGACCGCAAACTCCGCCAGAGCTTCCGGTGAGGACGGCGGGCATTCAGGGTCATACACAGGCGCACGTTTCGCCGCTTCTCTTACTTCCCGTATTTGCTCTTTAGTCGGCTTTTGTCCAGCCTTTACGATTATTTCTGTCAGTTCCATAATAACTCCTCTTTTCCGCCGCATTAGCGGGACGCGCTGATATTAGCCGGGTTTTTTCTCCCCGTTCCGTATAAACAATAAATAAAACTTTATCCACTTTACCTAAGGTTTGTATACGTTCTTCTCCTGATACATTGCTTCCGCTATCATCCAAACGCTCTATACGGCATGGATCGGCAAAGACAAGAGCAGCCGTTGATAAATGTACTTTATGAAGTTCCCAGTTTAACGCATCCTTGGCCGGATCAAATTCTATTTTTATTGTCATACTTTATCGTAATACGTTTTATATGTCTTGTCAATAGTTTTTTGAAGTTTTAACGCAAACACCCGCTACTACAGTCTACACTTGACTCACAGAATTGTTTAACCACGAAGTCGAAGAAGTCGAAAAAGTTTTTTCATTCAAAACTATTCGGCGCCTCCCGTTTTAGCTATCCTTTCCTGTTCCGGGGATACTATCAGTTCCTTTCCTTATACTTATTTAACTTTTTTGACTTTGCGGTAAATCCTTCCACATGGTACAGTATAATCATTCCCAGAATCGTGGGTCAAGAATAGGATAGGGGGAGGGGGGGTAAGTTAGCAATTAGCAATTAGCAATTAGCAGTTAGCAGTTAGCAGTTAGCAATGAAGGAAAAAGTAAAAGGGAAGAAGGAAAAAAGGGGGAAGCGCATTTATCCAACGCGGCAAAAATTTTGAAGTTTATCGTAAATCCTTTGTTACGGCTCCCCCCGCCCAAAAAACGGCACGTGAACTAGTGAGCGTGTATATGGTAATGCAGCATGGCGTAGGCCCTAAAAAACTTACTGTTACATGCCGCTTAAAGGCCGCGCTACAAAGGTTTTGCTTTTGCGGTCTTGTCCTTCCTTATAGGGTAAAACAGGCGGCAAAACGTCAGGCAAAACAGTGCACCGCACTGTTTTGTCCCCACCCATTAACAATTAACAATTAGCAATGCGGGCAGCCGCGTATTAGGCTGTGTCAAAACTCAAAAAAATCGAAATTACACCGCTACATATAGCATGTTAAACCGCATAATGAAGCAAACAACGCTATATATGGAAACGACAATGACTTTTGACACAGGCT
>JAISCO010000242.1 GCA_031265535.1 Spirochaetaceae bacterium
GGGCGTCCGGCAGTGTTATTAAAGCCTCTTTCCACTGTTCAATAGAACGGAATACGGTACTTTGAGAATTCATTTACCAGTATTTATACTATAAAACGCATACTTATTAAAGTGGTCAAGCCGCCTTCAGCAATTTTACTTTTAGAAAATTTAAGAAACAATGAACAGTTAACAATTAACAGTGAACAATGAACAATGAGCAATTAGCAGTGAGAAAGCTGTCAGCCGCGTATGCAAATCGCTATTCGCGGACCCTAAGGCAGAGACCGAAGACCGTTTTGGGTATGCGGCGCGTAGCGCATATAAACCCACTGGTGGGGCGCCTTGACAGCGTTTTGAATAATGTTATAATTAGTATAATTTAGGTTCTTTCAAAACTTTCAAAACTTTAGTTTTGAAAGAACCGGCGCTTAAAAATGCATGTTTCGTTGCATTTAAGTGAGAAGCTGCAAGAGCCTACGCAAAACCAACCGGGTTTTGAAATTGGCTCCGGTTCAAAGAATTGGAGTTGCTTAGTGCCGTCTGTAAAAACATATCCGCGTTCGGGATTCATGAGCGTTAAGGTATTGCTGCTTGTATACCTCTTGCTGTGTGTTTTAACGGTATTCTTTTCCCGTAATTTGTTCTACGAGATATTGATAGGCGGAAAAGCGCCTCCGCTTTTAGAATTAGCCGTTTATTTTACGATTCCCGCCGTACTCCTTGTCTTGCTGAGTATCTCAATAATAAATGTGATTCGGGATTTGTTCGCTAAAAAACCGGGCGGGAAATTTCAGTTAAGGCTAATCACGAATTTTATTATCATCGTTGTACTTACCGCCATGCCTGTTATTTTGATAACAATACAGTCCTTTTACGAGGTTGTGCGCTACTGGCCCAATGTTAAAGTACAGGAAGCATTGGCGGACGCGAATGAATTTGCCGTTGACGTCTACTCTCTGCGTATAGAAAAATATGAAGCGTTTGTAAACAGTGTTGCTTTTGACGCGCTTCCTATCTTGTATCAGAATAATGATACGCCCCGTTCCGTTCTTGATAAAAACGATATTTCCGCGATCCAGGATTTTGCTTTGAGGAGGAATAATAGTTGGCGCAGTGTTTTTTTTACGGGACCTAAAGAACTTGAACTTGCGGTTCCGCCGGCTATGCTGCAAGGATTCGTTACGCAGCGAATCATGCCCCGCGATACGGACGTGGTACGTTATGTTGATTTAAGAAAAAAAGATACCGCGCGCGTGATCAGTTTTAATCTTGGGGCCGGATTTGATGCGGGAAGCGAGCTAATACGCGCCGAAATGTTCCGCTTTGAAGGTTTTAATGAAATTTTCTCACATAACGCGGGGCCGCTGATATTTTCGTTTTACGGCATATTCTTTCTGCCTATATTGTTAATGATCTTGATAATAGCGCTTGGCTTTACTCAAATTGTAACCCGGCCTATCGCGGATTTAGGCGAGGCGACTATGCAGGTGGCAAAAGGTGATTTTAAAATACAAATATTAACTCATCCAAAAGATGAACTTGGACTTCTTATTAATAATTTTAATGTGATGGTTCAAAATTTAGAAAAGACGCGAAATGAGCTTGTTCGTTCTGAAAAACAATCAATATGGCAGAGTATGGCGCAGCAGCTTGCTCATGAAATAAAGAATCCGCTTACGCCGATAAAGCTTACCGCGGAGCATGTTCTTCGCCGTTACCGGAACAAGCCTGAAAAAACCAATGAAATACTGGAAGATTCGATGATGGCTATAATTCAGGAGGTAGAAAGTCTTGCGACATTGCTTGATGAATTTAAAACGCTTGCCCGTCCTATAGAGCCTTCACTTTCAACTACGAATATACGCGGAGCGACAGAAGAAATTATTATGCCGTATAAAACATCCTGGGCTAACGTTAATTTTGATACAAGCGGTATGTATTCGAGTATCGAAGTAAAAATGGATAGAAAACACCTTTCACAGATTATAGGCAATCTTATAATAAACGCTATTGACTCTATGGACGGCGCGGGGGATATATCAATCCGTACCGATCTTGTAAATAAACGAAATTGCAAGTATTGTAGATTATCGATTCAGGATACCGGCAAGGGGATTGATGAGGAAGCTGCCGAAAAAGTGTTCACACCATATTTTACCACCAAAGAGTCGGGCACAGGATTGGGCCTTCCCATTGTTGAGCGTATAGTGAATGACCATGGCGGCGGCATTTGGTTTAATTCCGCGGCAGGCACGGGTACAACATTTTTTGTTGATATTCCAATTAAGGATTAGCGTCTATTCCGGCAGTTCAGAATTAGAAAGCTTAAATCGTTAAGTATTGTTAAATGTTTTACCGCGGGCGCGTCTGATTTTTTATCATTCACGCCGGGGCGTTGCGCTACACTTGACCCACAATTCGGGGAATGATTACATGGCGCTGCCAAAGAAGATTTACCGCAAAGTCGAAAAAGTAAAAAAGGAAGGAAAAAAATGGCCGGGGGCGCTAAATTGCCAACAAAGAATGGCTAAAACGGCTCAAGTTTTGAGCAATTTGAATGAAAACTTATTCGACTTCTTTGACTTCGCGGTTTATAAAATTCTTCATGTATCCAACTGTTACAATCGTGTACGAAATGTGGGGTAATATGCATAATATTTTAGTGATAGATG
>JAISCO010000326.1 GCA_031265535.1 Spirochaetaceae bacterium
TATTTCATCGTAAGAAAGGCCGGTAGCGCGGGTTATATATTCCATGGCAATACCTAAGGATTTTAAATTTTTGGCGGTTTCCTTACGGCCTTGTAGTTCGCCGTCCTTACGGCCTTGTAGTTCGCCGTCCTTACGGCCTTGCTGCTCACCGTCCTTACGGCCTTGCAACTCACCCTGTTGCCACGCATACACTACACGGCTTTGGGTGTCCAACTCGTACTTGTATTCGCTCATTAGCCGCGCCCGTTCCACATCGTCCCGGCTTATCGTCATCAATACCTCGCTCGCCATCTCTATGCCCTCCTCAAACTCTATTATTTCGTTTATCTTATCCCGCTTCTCCCTGTCCTTTTACCTTTTCCTTTTTACCATAAATTTTCTAAAAGTAAAACTGCCGCCTGACTGCTGTCTTGTCCGCTATCCACTGTTAATGGGTGGGGGGTAGTGGAATAGACCGGAATGGAGCGCAGCGGAATGAGGACTATGGAACGAGGGGGGAGCAGCGTCGAAAAAGTTATCATAAACCTCAAAATTTTAACGGTTTAGGATTGATGAGCTTCCCCCTTTGTAAGAAATAATAGGTAAGAAGTAAAAAGTAAGAAGTTTCTAACTATTCCTTTTTCTCTTTTCCTTTTTACCTGTTACTTTTTCCCTTTTCCTTTATCTGTTCCTTTTTCCTTTTTACCATTTTTTTTCTAAAAGTAAAATTGCTGATGCGGGGCGTTCTCCCCTTGACATCTTTCAAACAATTGGCTATGGTTAATATAGAGTTGGGAGTACTGCCTTGGCGGTACGCTGAGCGATTGTCTCACCTGACTCTCTTTTTTTTATAGGCGGGGAATGATGCATTTGCTCTATGTCGATGAGTCCGGTTCTGTGAAGGATAAGAACTCTAAATACTGTGTTTTGGCCGGGTTCTCGGTATACGAAACCCAGCCCTAATGGATAGAGAAAGAGATCAACGCGATTATCCAGCGGTATCTGCCCATTTACCCTGAAATTGAGTTGCACGGTTCGCCGATGCACTCCGGAAAGGGTGAATGGCGCGGGATACCCAGAGAAACCCGTGAACGCATCATCATTGACGTACTTAATCTGGTGTCCTCCGATTCAAATATCCGGCTGTTCGCCTCAGTCATCTCCAAAGCAGCGACATCTAACATTGACATCGCCGGGGACCTGTTCACCCAGGTTGCAAGCCGTAAGGTTTTTCTACCGGTTCATCTTTTTATTTATAGAACTTGCGACTCACAAGATATAAATAAAGGAGAGAATAATTATGAATACAGTAAAAAAAGGCAATGATTTCGAAGACAAAGTATTTAAATACATAAACACTGAGCTTTTAAATGATAGACTTCACGTTTCTCGTAAAAGAAGTAAAGCATATCAAAAGAAAGATTACTTCTCAAAGGATAGGCAGGCAACAATCATTACAGACATCTCAATAGAAACATTTCTGCCTGATGCTTCCGACTATAGTCTATTAACGGTTATTGAATGTAAAGATTACAATAGTGCCATTCCGGTGAACGACATCGAAGAATTTCACTCAAAGGTCCAGCAAATAGCAGGCGACAATGTGAAAGCGATATTTGTTACAAATGCAGTGTTACAAAAAAGCGCATTAAATTATGCCAAATCAAAAGGAATTGCAGTAATTAGATACTTGCCAGATAATCAGGTAAAATTGCTATTGCAATTTATGACTTATGATACTATTTTCCAACAGGAAACGTTAGACCCATCAGAATTTAATTCAGCATTTTTAAATCAAGAGCATCAAAGCAGTGGTAGATGATTTTATGCTTGTGATCATAACTATATCTACACAAACTTATTTTCAATTTTAAGTGAATATCTTGATTAAAAAGGAAATAACACGCCCGTGCAGTGCACAAAATATGTGCTCGGAAATCAGCGTAATCCGTGCCCCTTTTTCCGCCATCCAAAAATAGGGCTGTCCCTCGCAAGCACGAGGGGCAGCCCCAGCCCTCCTATAAAAAGTCAACCGGTAACCAGCCGCGAGCCGGCTTTTTTCATTCATTACCCTTCTCCTCATTGTTAATTGCTCACTCCTCCATTGCTCATTGTTAATTCTTACTTCTTCCCTCTTACTTTTTCCTTCTTCCTTCACTCCTCACTCCTCACTGCTCATTGATAATTGATAATTCCCTTATTCGTATGCGTCACGTTGACGGGTGTCGTAAGGTAAAATATACTGGTTATATGGAATTTGTATCCGGTATCGACGCCTCTAAGCCGGACTGTGGTAAAAAAGCCTGTTCACGCTGCCCCTGCATGGACTACTGCCCGCTGGAAAAAGCTATGTGCGTAATAGGCGGTAAATGGCGGGCGCCGATTCTTTGTGCCCTGCACCGTGACGGAAGCACGCGCTACAATGAATTAAAGCGGAAAATATACGGCATAACCAATACTATGCTGGCAAGCGCTCTTAAAGAATTGGAAGAACACGGCCTTGTGTCCCGAAAACAGTACTCCGAAATGCCGGTACGGGTAGAATATTCGCTTACCGGCGCCTGCGGCGAATTGTTGTCTATTCTGAATAAACTTGCTTTGTGGGGGGTAGACGTTCATAACAAAAAAGAAGATCAAAAAGATCAATGAGCTTGCCGCGCGGGACTAAACCTGCTAAGCAAAGAGGTAGTAGATTGATTACACTAAACACAAAAAAATATAAATACCCGTGAAGTTGAATAAATTGCGTAACATGGATATAAAGTGGTACTTGTTTCTACTTTTTTGACTTATTCGACTTTGCGGTAAAATTCTATCTTTTAGTCTAATCAGGCCGGTAGTTTGCAAATCCCGCAAAATGCGCGGCATAATGCGTTGCATTTTGCGAGATTTGAGCCGTTGAGCCGGTCAAAGTCAGCTTTTTTTAGCGGCGGGTTTTTCGCTTGAAACAGCTTTCGTTGTTGTGGATTTGACAGACGCGTTTTTTTCGTCTGCGGTGGATTTTTTTGCGGGCTGCTTTCCACCGGTAGTTTTGCCGCCAAGCGCTTTAATTAAAAGCCCCATCTGGTAAGCGGACTTTCCCTCCGCAACGCTAAACTCATTCACAAAAGCGGCGGCGGTATTTATGTCGGTATACGCCAACGAAATAGCCGATGCGTAGAATAATGCCTCTTCAAACGCCTCTTTGTTGAACCAGTCAATACCTTCCCACTCATTTACGCCAAGCAAACGGCGGAAATCTTCGGAATTATGGATATGTTGGATAATTGAAAGCGCCGTTAATAAGCCTTTTCCGGTTGAAGAAGCCCCCTCCTTTACCCACTCCGCTTTTAGCCCGTTTTTACCGGACGAAAGCCGCCGCATAACGGATTTTGCTATTTCTATGAACCGGTACGCCGCGCCGCCGTCTATTCCCAGAGTCTCAAAACATTCACGCATTTTGCGGTCAAAGTGCCAATACTCAAACAAAACCACCGCCTCCGAGCCGTCAGCCTTAGCCCCCACTACCGCCAGGCATAGCTCAAACACCGTGTATCCATATATAAAAGCGTTAAACTGCAGCCCGTTTACCAGTCTGCCGCGCAGATCCGCCGCAAAACTACTTTTTCCGGCCTGCGCCTCCGCGTCTTTAAAAGATTTAGCGTAAGAGCGCATAGTTTTTTCCCATGCGCTAATCGCCGCCTTAAGATCGAGCGCGGCAATTTTTTTATCACCGGCAAATGGATCATGGTCAACTTCTTTACGAAATTCGTTTGCCGCCGTCAAAAACGCTTCGACCGCCCGCCGCATTTCCGCGCTTGGCGCTTCCGCTTCGCCCAAAAAGACTTTACGCGCGTCTTCAATCCGTTCCGGCGCCAACAAAGCGCAGAACGGTCCAAAAATATCATCCAATAACATATCTTCCAAAGCCTCCTCTGGGTTTTTCATACCCGCCCCATTTAATTCCGTGTGAAGGCGCGACCATGTCGAGAAATCGCTGTCCTCCACTTCGTATATATCTAAATAAACTTGAGCCCCATAACCGTTAAGCATTACAAAAAGCCCGCGTTCAAAAAGAGCCTTGCTTGAGCGAATAAAGTACAAGCCGCTGCGCATTTCATGAAGAATGGCAAAATAATGCGGGTTGTTATGCAGCGACAGAGCCTCTGCAAGACTATCCTGCCGGGAACCGCCGTCTTTTTGCGGAATAGCGACAGAGCTCGCGTTTATCCATCCTGCCGTATTATAGTATGAATTGTTATACAAAACAAGCGACAATTCCATTTCAAAACGATTTGTATACGCAAAAACATTTTCATTCACCGCGCCGTCAACCCATAGGTCAAAAAGGCGGAAATCAGCGCTGTCAGAAAAAAGCATACGCCGCTTCATTAACGGAAATATCTCGCGCTCATGCCGCTCGACAAGATACATATCCGGGGTTTCATCGCGGTAAGCCCTGCGGTACTCCATACCGTACTTTTCCTCAAAACCCTCTATTTGACCATGACCAAACATGGGAAGTCCCGGCATCGTAACCATCAGCGTACATATTCCAAAATACTTACTGCCCTTGCCGAACTGCGCTACGGCGGTTTCTTCGTCAGGGTTATTCATAAAGTTTACAAAACGTTTCAGAATTTCCGGGTCGAACGCAAGCGTATTCTTTATCGTGTCACGGTACTTCTGGTTTTCTTCCTTTTTGAGCATATTCATAAACGCCGAATTATAGACGCGGTGCATTCCCAAAGTACGGACAAAGTACCCCTCCATCATCCAGAACGCCTCCGCCAGCAGCAGCGTATTCGGCGCTTCGACAGCACAGCGGTCAACAACCTCGCGCCAGAATTCATGCGGGATACGCCGGTTGAATTCCTCCGTACTGATAGCGTGTTCGGCGCGGCTCGCTATATCCCCCCCATGCCCCGGCTCCGGGTACCAGAGCCGCTGTATATGACGCTTTGCCAGCGTCATAGCCGCGTCAAAACGGACAATCGAAAACTGCTTGCATACACCGATTATTGTGCGTATTACGGCCTCCCGCGCCTCGCAGTTAAGGAAATCTATCTGGGCGGTATCGTTCCACGGCATGGAAGTGCCGTCATTTCCATGATATATGTACCGGTGGCGGCCTGAACGCCTGTCGTAATGATGAAAAACCACGGCGCAGTCCGAATTGTTGTAATAGTGATCTTCAATTTGAACCACTATATCAGGATGAGTCGAAAGATTGCCGCTGTTGTAGCAGTACTGAGGGTATGGCGGACGGTCAAGCTGAAGGAATCGGTCAGGATTTTCGAATATCCATTTAGAATCGATGCCGGTATGGTTCGGCACCATATCGCTTCCAAGACGTATCCCGCGCCGCATACAACGCTCACGCAGACCGCAAAGCGCCCCCCAGCCGCCAAGCTCATGGGCAATATCATAATCATAAAGACTGTACGCGCTCGCCGCCGCCTCTTTATTGCCCTTCCACTGCTTTATAGTCCGCGAAGCGGCGCTGCGTTCCCACAGCCCTATAAGCCAGAGCCCCGTAAAACCGCGTCGGGCAAGCTCGTCAAGCTCCTCATCGGGTATAGCGTCAAGCGTATGAATGGGGCGCTCATACTTGTTACTAAGCTGCCACAACCACACAAGAGTAGATTTTGCCATCAACACGGTGCGCGGCATCCATTCGAGGTCCTGGCTAAATTTTTCATACTCATTTTGCAGATAGCTGTAACTGTAAACCTCAGACGGACCGGGCGAACCGTTCCATTGCGGCTTTTCTTCCTCTTTTATCACATCAAAACCGGTAAGAATGCGGGTCATAAAGTCTGAAATCAGCAAACCCCAGCGCTCGCGCATCCATTTTAGCTGTCCTTCAAGCGAATCGGGGCAGGCAAGAGCGGGCGCGCGAAGCAAATCCCACAGGTTATGTCCGTCCGGCCCAAAAACCGGACATTCGGCAAGGTAACGGCGCAGTTCTTCTATCGCCCTGTTATATACCGTCTTTGCCTCAAGCGCCGAATCGTCAAACAGGAACAAAAAAGGCTTAAAAGCGGGATTCATGTTTGCGACAGTCAGCAGCAACAGTTCTTCAAGCGCCATGGAACTACAGCTAAGACCGCCCTCACTGCTTTTTAGATAGTCCTGTACCGTCATTTTTCCGGCGTAAACAGCCTTTGGCGGAAAAGTTTCACAAAAAGTTTCAAGCAAAAACCATGTTTTATCCGCGCCAAGCGTATTTTCAAGCCGTGTGAGTGCGTTTTCAAACAAATCACTCTGATTCTGGCGGCGGTAAAGCCCCAAAAGATAGTGCAAAATCTCGTCAATAAGCCCCATAGCGTTAAGTTTACCGGCGCTTACCGCTTTTTCCGGGTGTTTTTTCAAATCGTGTTTAGCGTTGAATTTCGCCGCAAGCTCTCGCACCGCGGCAAAGTCGGCAAGTATTACATTGCCGGTCAGCGTAAAAAGTTCTTTGTCAAGCTCATGCTCGATCCTTATATCCTTGTTAATATGAAATTCAAAAGACGGGTTTTTTAACGGTGGAAACGGCGATTCAAATTTTGTCAGCTTTATTATAAGTTTGCTTATTCCTTCAGTTTTGTGTTTTTTTCTCATGTAAAACCTCTATCGTTATGGGGCGCTTAATTCTATCAGACTGCGAAGCCGCCGTTATATTAGCATAAATCGCGGCGCGTCTACAAGCCCGCACCATTTGCCATGGAGGCACATGCGCTCCGCGCCGGCATACCCGCCAGCGCCCGCCAGCGGGTTCTCATGCGCTCCGCGCCGGCATACCCGCCAGCGCCCACCAGTGGGTTTACATGCGCTCCGCGCCGGCATACTCGCCAGCGCCCGCCAGCGGGTTCTCATGCGTTCCGCGCCGGCATACCCGCCAGCGAACTTTACTCCGTGCCTTAGGGTCCGCAAATAACGCTTGGCATACGCGACTGGAGGCATTCCTCACTGTTAATTGCTCATTCCTCATTGCTCATTCCTCATTGCTCATTCTTTTTACTTTTTATTTTTTCCTTTTTACTTGAATTCCCCTCATTGTTCACTGTTAATTGCTGAAGCGTCTCATCGAAGTATTGAATCACAAAGTTTCTTTTTATAAAATTATAAACAAACAGATAATCAGGCGATTCGCGGCGCTTAGATCACACTGCGGATGAAAGCCGCCGGGAGCGAATTTTAGTCCGTAGGAACCGGTCGTGTTACCGCGTCAAGTTAAATATTCATGCTATTTTATAGTTTTTAGGAGTGCCGGGTGATTGAGGTGCATAATTTAGTAAAGAAGTACGGCGGCTTTGAGGCGGTCAAAGACGTATCGTTTACACTGCCGGACGGGCAGGTATTAGGGTTTTTAGGGCCGAACGGCGCGGGAAAGACGACCGTGATGAAGATACTGACCGGCTTTCACTTTCCAAGCGGCGGTACGGCGCTGGTAGGCGGGATTTCCGCGCAAGACGACCCTGTTGCGGTAAAACGGCTCATCGGCTATCTGCCGGAGGGCGTGCCGTTGTACGGCGACTTAACCGTAACGGAGTACCTTAACTTTATCGCGGACGCGCGGCGCATAGCAAAAGAAAAACGTAAAACCGCGATTGACGCGGCGCTTGAACAGTGCGCCCTCACTGAAATGGCGAAGCGCCGTATCGAGACGCTTTCAAAAGGCTACAGACAGCGAACCGGACTGGCGCAAGCCATAGTCCACGATCCGCCGATACTCATTCTGGACGAGCCTACCACAGGGCTGGACCCGAATCAGATTATCGAAATACGCGCCCTTATCAAAGATTTGGGACGGCGCAAGACCGTCATTCTATCTACCCACATATTGCAGGAGGTCGAGGCTGTCTGTACTCAAGTTTTAATACTGAATTCGGGACGCATAGCGGCGCAGGGCAGTCCGTCCGGTATCGCGTCCAGTCTGCGCGGCGGTGAAAGCTGGACGCTGACGCTTAAAGGCGCTGTCTCGCCGGAAGTTATCGAACAGAGCTTAAAAACATTTGCGGCAAGTTTTGACGGCAAAACAGAGATTTCCATTTCCGATCTTAGCGTGTCGGCTGACGCGGCAACATCCGCGGCTTCAGCCGGCATAGTCCACGCGGCATTCGTTATTTCTACCGCCGAAAGCAACGCGGAGCGGATATTCGACTGGGCGCTCTCCCTTAATCTTAAAATTTTGGAGATGCACAAAAAGAAAATCTCGCTTGAAGATATTTTTGTAAAATTGACCGGTTCGGCACAGCAGAATGAGGTTGGGGTTTCAATTGGGGTTTCGAATGGAAAATAACGTAAAATTACCGCGCAGTCCGGCGCTTGCGTTGGCGCGGAAAGAATTGTATTCGCTGGTAATATCGCCCGCTTTCTATGGAATAGTGATTTTTTTTCTTCTTTTTACATCGCTTTGGCTGTTTAATTTTCAAAACTTTTTTGCGCGGAATATGGCGGCGCTGCGTCCGTACTTTTCCGGCTTTCCGCTTGTCTTTGTTCTTGTAATCCCCGGAATAACGATGAAAAGTTGGGCGGAAGAACGTAAAACCGGCAGCATAGAGCTTTTGCTCACCATGCCCTTCTCGGAATGGGATTTGGTTTTAGGCAAATTCTTAAGCTGTCTCGGCGTCATTTGCTGCCTCCTCATCCTTAGCGTGCCGGTTCCGCTCAGCATAGTTCCGCTTGGCGTATTTGACGGCGGCGTAATATTGTGCGAGTATATCGGCGCGTTCCTGCTGGGCGCGGCGGCGGCGGCGATAGGGCTTTTTCTTTCATCGTTGTCGAAGAATCAGGCGGCGGCATTCCTGGGGAGCGCCGCGGTTCTGCTTGTTATAATGCTCGCAAATCAGGCGCCGTTCTCGCAAAATATACCGGAACCGCTTGCCGCGGTAATCAACTTTATATCGTTGTCGTTTCATTTTGAAAGTTTTTCACGCGGAATCCTGGACAGCCGCGATTTATTATTCTTCATACTCACGGCGCTGTTGTTTTTGTTTTTGAACACCCGCGTTCTGATGTTCAGGAAATGGAGTTAAGGCATGACAAAAAAACACGCATCAGTAATTACCGTCCTGTCCGTTGCCGCGATCGCGCTGGCGCTGCTTTTGAGCAGCCGTCTTTGGTTCAGGCTGGATATGACGGCGGGCAAACTATACACAATATCGCAGGTTTCGCGCCATCTTGCCGACGAAATCCCCGATCAGGTCAAAATAAGCTACTTTTTGTCCGGCAAACTCCAGCAGCTTTACCCGGAACCGGGCGAAATAATAGACCTAATCCGCGAATATGCCGCCTATTCACGCGGCAAGATAAATTTTACCACACGCGACCCGGCCAAAGACGGGATCGAAAACGATATGCAAAGATTGGGCATATATCCACGTCAAATTCAATCGATAGACCGGAACGAAGCGACTGTTACCAGTGTTTATTCCGGGATTCTGATAGAATACATGGACAAAGTAGACGTGATTCCATTCATTTTTTCACTGGAAACGCTGGAATACGACCTTACGAGCCGAATCCGCACCCTTGTAAGCGGAAAAATACGTGAGGCGGGCGTGATTATAGCCGATCAATCCAAAGCGCTTAACCGTAATTACCGTAATATGGGCGAAATATTAAGAATGTCGGGTTATAAACTGCGTGAAATCTATCCTGATGAGCTGATGGGCGATGAAATTCCCGCCGGTTTAAGTGAAATCATCGTGATAGGCGGCGTTGATACACTGAACGAAGGTATGCTTTACGGCATAGACCGTTATATTCAAAGCGGCGGCAAGGTCTTTTTCATGCTGGAAACCTTTACGCCCGCCACAGAAACCGGCTCGCTGGAAATGCGGACACTGGAAGACGCGGGGCTTCTTGCAATGCTGCGCTCTTACGGCGTTGAAGTGCAGCGCGCCCTTGTCCTCGACAACTCCTGCCTAACGATAACGTACCAAAGCGCGGGTGCCGGCGGCGCTCCCGTAATCAGGCTGATCCGCTACCCGTTCTGGGTAAGCGTAACACGCGCCGGCGGCAATCCCGCTCATCCCATAACTTCGGCATTTGCCGGCGTTGATATGTTCTGGCCAAACCCGCTTGTTCTTCACGAGACGGCGGGCGTCGAAGCGGTCCCTCTGATTTTTAGCACTCAGGACGCATGGCTGATGACAAAAGATATTTCTGTAAATCCCGACAGCGCTTTCATGTTTACGCGGGAAAATCGTGAAACACAGGGGCAAAAGCTGCTTGGCGCGGCGCTGTCGGGCCGCTTCCCGCCGTATTCGGGTATACCGGATATAAATTCGTCAGGCGAGGCCGCATCTACGGCCGGCACGGGCTCGCCTGATAATGGCGCGGAAAGCCGCATTGTGGTGATCGGTAACGGAGAGTTTTTGAATGACGAGTACCTCGATTCGGAGCGGAATCTTACGTTTTTCTTGTCTGCGGCGGACTGGCTTGCCAACGATGACGACATTATCAGCATAAGGAGCAGGGCAGCCGGCATAAACCGCCTTGACAAAATAATCGATTCTGAAAAAAGAGACGCCGCGATGACCTTTGCCCGCCTCTTAAACACGATGGCGATTCCAGCCGCCGTGCTTATTTTTGCCGTTGTTTTTGGGATTAAACGCCGCAAAAAAACAATCGGTTAATATCAACTCGCCGGACAAGCCGCGAATCCCTGTATGCCGAATGGCGGGTTTGAGAGAGGATATTCCTCCAAAAAGCCCCTAGGTTGACTTTCGGAAAGAGGAAGTCGGGGCTTTGAGAGCCAAACACGTATAGCGGGAAAAGAAAAATATGAAGCTTTTGTCGGTAATTATTATGCTTAGAAGCTCTGATAAAATGTCTGAGCAAAAAGAGAGAATTTTAACACCATGACCCCCACTCTACCCAAACCCGCACTTGCCGGACGGCTGGGCATTTCTCTTGCCACCGTTAATAACTGGATAAAAACGCGCGAAATCCCGCAGCCGGACAGCGGGGATGAATACAGCAAGGATATGTTTTGGTATATCGTTGAAAAAATAGAAAATAATCAAAATAAATGGTGATAGTCGCAATAATCATTGACAAATGGCATGGGAAGCGGCATACTAAAAATACGGAAGCCAAAGGAGGCAAAGGGGATGGCGGTTACATTAAAAGATATAATCGGTTTAGCGAAGGAATTGCCGGAAGAGTATTTTGAAGAGACCTTCGAGAGACTGAAGGAAATCAAGGAAAAAGCGGAAGCCGAAAAAAAAT
>JAISCO010000290.1 GCA_031265535.1 Spirochaetaceae bacterium
GTTGTGCTGTCATGAACGGATGTCGTGCAGACCGAAAGCTCCGGATACTCGCCGTATGGAATGTAAGGCTCGCCTTTTACACTCCAATCGCGCTCCCAACGCACAACTTTTAACGAAAAAATATTTAGTTTATTGAGCACCCGCGGCACACATTTAGTTTGAACCCCCAAATCTTCGGCGCACGCGACCATTGACGAGTCTTCGGTCAAAATAGAAAGTATATTATTTGCGCCTTTTTCCCATCTTTTTTCGGAAATTTCATTTCTTTCAGCCAAAAAACTTTCCAGGCGCGAGCGCTCTTCACCGGAAAGTGAAGCATATTGACGGGAACTACGGTAGTTCCAGATGTAGGAATAGACATCCGTATCATATTCTAAAAAGACGCGGTCGCTTAACTCGTTTATCAAATAGGTTTTTCCGGCGGACGCTATATCCAGCGCTTTTATATCGGCATCGTACTTTATTGTTTTTTTAAAGAGCCAAAGCTCTTCATTGCCTATGCGGTCCAGCGCAAGATCAAAAACACGATGTACATCATTTTCCGTACAAGCGCCTTGCCGGTGTATCGCGTCCCAAACTTCGTGAGTTGGGATATGAGGCAAAGTGAGCCAGTGTATTCTGGATTCATCAAAGCCTAATGTAAGCAAATCCTGCTTTTTTATCGGGGTATACGGTACAAAACGCCCCATTTTTGCCGAAGCATACCGTCTGTTTGTAGCCCAAATTCTAAAAAATCCCAAAATATGGTCGATTCTGAACGCTTTATAGTATTTTTCAGTCGCTTGTATGCGGGCGCGCCACCAAACATAGTCGTCTTTTGCCTGCGCCGTCCAGTTATAGATAGGAAAACCCCAATTTTGCCCTTCCGGACTGTACATATCAGGCGGAGCGCCTGCCGAAAGGTTTTGATGAAAGTATTCAGGATGCTCCCAAACATCGCAGCTATCTAAATTCATCAGAATAGGAATGTCCCCTTTAAGTATTATATCCATATTCGCAACGGCGTCCGCCGCCGCTCTGAATTGTTTATCCAGATTCATCTGAAGCCAAACCCAAAATAAATGCTCATTCTTATGCGCGGAGTCATTCCAAAGCGCCTCTATATCTTTAGCGCCGACTTTTCTAAAAGCCTTCCACTCCTTCCAGCTTTTTTCTTCGTTAGCTTCTTTCAATCTGCGAAAAACGGCGTAAGTTTTTACCCATTCGTTTTTTTGAAGCCATACGTTGATAACGATATTGCGCTCAATCTTGTCAGAGTTTTCAAAAAAAATTTTTCGCAGCAGCTTCATCTTTGCCTTAATTATCTCGTAGTGCGGAAAACGTACACAGTCATTAAACTTGGCGCCCATAGCGTCCAACTCGCTTTTATAATCCGGCGCTTCGTCAAGATCCCCTATCCGCAGATAGAGCGGATTCAAGGCAAACGCCGACAGAGCGCTGTACGGCGAACTTTCATAGCCGGTGTCGTTTACAGGAAGAATTTGGATAAGTTTTATATCCATATTTTTGCAAAGTTTCGCAAATTCCACAAGATCGGGGAATTCTCCAACACCTATGCCGCCTTTGCCTCGTAAAGCGCCCACCGGCACAACCACGCCAATAAGCCTTTTATTTGTCAACGTGTCCCCCATAATATTTCTCCTTAGCTTTGAAGCATTTTCAAAATTATAATCTACATTTAGGCCGCGGGCAATACACGGATAAAGGAAAAAGGAAAAAGGAAAAGGTAAATTATCAATGAGCAGTTAGGAATGAGCAATTAACAATTATCAATGAGCAGTTAGCAGGTAAGAAGGAAAAAGTAAGAAGGAAAAAGCTATATGAAACCCGCCGGCGGGTTGGTAGTGAACCCCAAATGCCGTTATCGAACCGAAAGCTGCCCCGCCGCCAACGGCGCAAACAAGTTTGCGATGGCGGCAATACGCTAACGCGGAGCGTATGGAAACCCACTGGTGGGCGCTAACGCGGAGCGTATGTAAAACCCGCTGGCGGGGGATTTGACTTTTTTCTTGGTTCACCGATAATGGTTATTATGTACAATTTTAAAAAACAAGCTGTAAGGGCGTTACGGCTTATTTTCTGCTGCCTAGCCCTGTTTTGTATGTCGTGTGCTTCAAGCCCGCCCCAAGCCTCCGCTCCGCCGGAAGAAGATATTCCCGTAGCCCCGCGTTTTGTTGACAAACTCGCGGCTATGCTTGACGCGGGGGATATTGACGGGGCGCTCGCGCTTTTTGACACATTAAGCCCCGAAGAAGCCGGATTGCGGCAGAACCGGAGATTCAAGGCTTCGATACTGATTTCCGCCGGTAAGCCGCAAGAAGCCCGCGCCATCGTAGAAGCGCTGATTAACGAGGACGGCGGTGATATTGAAAGCCGTTATATACTGTCGAATATAGAGGCGGCTTCCGGTAAAAACAAGGAACAGCGGCTTTTGCTTGAAAATATCATAAAAGACGCGCCAAATCATACTCCTTCACTTAACGCGCTTGGACAAATTGCTATCAACACAAAATCGCCAAGACTGGCGGCTTCGTATTTTGACCGCGCCCTTGCCGTGGAGCCGGACAATATGGATGCTATAGCCGGCAGAGCGAATGTATACCGCTTGGAGCATAAGAAAGAGGAAGCCGAAGAACTTTTTAACAAACTTGTTATGCTTTACCCCAACAGTGAGGCTTATAGCGAACGCGGGCGCTTTTACCGTGAAACCGGTAATTTAAGCCGCGCGCTTGAAGACCTTGACGCCGCGAAAAAACTTGACCCGTACAATTATTGGGTTTCGTATGACAAGGGGCGTGTTCTGCTTAGTATGGGAAAACAGCGGGAAGCTCTTGAAGAATTTGACTATGCCAACAAACTTGAACCTGACATTTTTATATCTTATGTGTACAGCGCGGGTATTCGCGATGAATTAGAGGATATTGACGGCGCGGCGCATGATTACGAGACTCTTGTCCGTCTGCGTCCGGATTATTATTTTGCGCTTGAAGGGCTTGGCGTTCAGCAGATGAAAAGAGGTTTATATACGGCGTCCGCCCAAGCCTTTGCCGCCGCGTATCAAACGGCCCCGACCGAAAACAATTACGCTATGCTGGCGGCGGTCAATATGTTAAAAGGCGGCGGCCAGCATAATCAAATAAAGCCTTTTGTAGAGCAGGCCATGAGAAAAATCGACCGTAACAAGCTGGATTATCATGTTTTGCGTTTATTTTTCGATCTTTCCGGTGATGCTGATGTAGTCCGCCGCATTTCGCAAGAAAAAAATGAACGCACCAAGGCGCAAATGATGTTTTATTTGGCAAATTATTATGATATTAAGGGTAATAGTTTGCTGGCGGATAAGTTTTATATTGAATTTCGTGATATGAAACGTATGGATATTGTGGAATGGCGCTTGAATGAGTGGATTTTGAAAAACCGTAACACTCAGCTTGGCGATACCGGCGGCGGCGGCGGCACGAATAGTGCCGGTGCGAATAGTGCCGGCACAAATAATGGCGGTACAAATAGTGCCGCTGCAACTGAAAAAGGATGAATATGGAGAGCAGCGAAACACAAATAGATTTGCGGCTTGCCGGACGCGAGATAATTCTGATAGGCACCGCGCATATTTCAAGAGAAAGTATAGACGAAACGCGCACTATTATTCAGCGCGAGCAGCCCGGTATGGTTTGCGTAGAGCTTGACAGCGGGCGTTTTGACGCTATGACGCAAAAGGATACTTGGGCAAAACTTGATATTGTCAATGTTATCCGCGAGGGCAAGGGTTTTCTATTGATAGCGAATCTTGTTTTATCGAGTTTTCAGCACAGACTTGGTAACGAGTTGGGGGTTAAGCCGGGTGAAGAAATGCGGGCCGCTGTCGATACGGCAAAAGAACTGGACATTCCTTACTCGTTCTGCGACCGTGAAGTACAGCAGACTCTGCGCCGCGCATGGGTAAGCTGTGGTTTTTGGAGCAAATGTAAGCTGCTTGCCGGATTGCTTAACAGCGCTTTTACCACTGAAAAGCTTAGCGAGGCGGAGATTGAGAATCTTAAGAAACAGAGCGAGCTTGACGGCATGATGCAGGATTTGGCGGACTATCTGCCGGAAGTAAAGACGACGCTTATTGACGAGCGTGACCGCTACCTTGCCGCTAAAATTTGGGAAAATTCCGCGCAAAGCGGGAATAACAAAACTGTGGCGGTGGCCGGGGCCGGGCATCTGGAGGGTATTAAAACGCATATCGAGCGGATTTCAAGTGGATTCGAAGATGCCGATGTTTCCGCTCTTGAAATATCGCCGCCGCCGGGGATTGGGGGTAAAATACTTGGCTGGCTTGTCCCGCTTATTATTGTCGCGATTATCGTCATAGGTTTTTTCCGCGCCGGAGCGGGTTTAAGTATTGAACTGCTGGTAAAGTGGCTGCTTTGGAATGGTTCGCTTGCCGCCGCCGGCGCTCTTGTCGCGCTGGCCCACCCGCTGGCTATTCTTGTGTCTTTTGTAGGCGCGCCGATTGGAACTTTGAGCCCCGTTATTGGGGTTGGTCTTTTTTCCGGCGTGGTGCAGGCCTTACTGTGCCGTCCTCGTGTCAAAGACGCCGAAACTCTTACGGAAAGTATAACCAGTATTAAGGGTGTCTATAAAAATCGTATTACTCATGTCCTGCTCGTTTTTTTCTTGTCTTCGCTGGGCGGCATGATAGGTAATTTAATTTCCATACCAAGCCTAGCCGGCATCCTTTT
>JAISCO010000348.1 GCA_031265535.1 Spirochaetaceae bacterium
ATTGTACAAATATTTTGACGGTATAAAATTATTTAACGGTTTCAACAGTTTCAGATACATATGAGAGCTGCTTGCTATTTTCCAATTTTTTGATAAATATTTCATTTCTTTTTTTTGCTCTGGCCAATAATGTAGAATATTTTATTACTTCTGTATAGAGCGAACCAACAATAGCGCCCTTATCGCTACGGACATATTGAGATGGACGAAACATATAATCAAAATGAGGCGATCGCTCCCAATTTCCTGTACCTGTACTGTAAATATCTCCCGGTTCAATGGCCTCTCCAATCAAATAGCCATAAAAAGTATTTATCTTATATTTCTTCTTTGTATAATTAGCTATAAGGTAGGCATACTTATTTATTTGGGTAAGATGATCGCTTACATTGACATCAAGAGCCTTGAATTCAATAATAATACACTTTCCTTCATCGGGGAATAAAAGAATATCTGGCTTTTTAATCAACCGGTTTTCTCCCAATGAGGTTAAATATCGTTCTTCCTCTGCTGAAAACTCATCTTTAAAAATCAATTCCCCATCTATCGTTATTAAAGATAATTGGACATTAGAAAAGCCTTTATAATAGATAAATTCCTCATTGATAAACCACAAATCGCTGTTTTCCGGGTCAGCATTACTTTGTTGAAAAATTAAATTATGTAAAAGTTTTTCTGAAATTCTGCCGCTATCTTTTAGCATTTTCTTTTGACTTTCTAAAACCTTATCGATGTATGTTAAAACAATACGTCTACGAGCAATATATTGAGCGAGTTCGTTTCTATTCTTTAACGGCAAGGCACTAACCATCTTCTTTGATAGTGCTGTTATATCCTGCTGGTACGTTTCGTTGTTTTCTGGATTGAGGTTCTCGGCTTCTTTTAGCAAATTTTTAAGAGCAGCATCTTTTTTTGCGGCAAGTTTTGCGTCTGCCTGATAGACTTTCCGCAAAGCAATTTCATCACTATCATCAATTTTCACATCAGCTTCACTTACTGATTGTTCATTGAGCAAGAACATTTTCTTTAAGTCGTCTAATCTTCCTTTTTTTTCTTCAAATTTTTTATCAATTTCAGGACAAAGAGAACGTAATTTTGTATTTGCTGATTTAAGCAGGGTATCTAATAAAATTACTTCATCGGGGTCAAAAGTTTCTTTATTTTGTTCAATATACTGTTCAGAAGTAAGAATTTTTATATCTCCCCGCAAGTCACTGTCTTTATCGTTAATATAATTACCAGAAATTAGCACTAGATAACGATGGCCATCTATTTTTTCATTTGGCAATAAAGATTCTATGTCATATCTTTTCGCTTCTGTACCTTTACTTGTAAGAACAATATTATTGACAGGAAGTTTTTTATCTTCTATTGAAAATACAGTGATAGAAAATCGTTCCTTTCGCGCTAAGGAGACAATCTTGTTGCCCTCTAATACTGAATAATTTATAAGCAATGGTTCTGTATGCCTCGGCGTTGGAATATCGTTGCCTGTTATAGAAACCGACTGTTCTATTGCATTATCTATAATTCTGCTTATTGTTAATTTTGGTAAAGAATCTTTATTTTCACAAAAATAACTAAGAAAGTATTTTATTATTTGGTCCTTAATTGTTTCAACTGATAAATTGGCGTAATTATCATCGTCTTTTTTTCCGATGGGATTGGTAAATATAACTGTGGTGCCAGTATTTTTTGAGACAATTTCATCATTCTTCTCGACATTAACAAGAGAATTATGACGCAAAAATACGGGTGATTTTGAAAGGTTAAATATGCACTGCTTAAATCCCGTTGAAGATTTACTATCTTTATATGTGCTAATGAATTTGGTTGTTTCAAAACTATGCAAATATTGAATACGCCCAGTACCTTTATTGTTTTTGTTCTTTGAATTATCACGAAGGGTATAAAATCTGGTAAATTCTTTTTCATTAAATCCTATTCCATTATCCGAGATAGTAATATTTTTGAAATAACATTTTTCAGTTTGGGTTTCTCCATCTGGCTCTGTAAATAAATCTTTATGAATGTTAAATTCAATGGATATTTTGCCTTTGCTTAATATTTCAATAGCTTCAAAAGAATTCATAATGGCTTCAAATATAGGCTGTAAAGAGTTCCTACTTTTTTGGTGTATTGTTTTTAATTCTTCAGCGAGAAATAAACCTTTTGTCTCATGGAAGCCTAGTTCCATAATATAACCTCACAAAAAAAGATATATTATATTTTCGGCAAAATGGGACAGATACATTAGACATTTTGTACCACCCCATCAATCTGCGCCTGTAATTCTATTGTCATTTTTAGAACGGTTATGATTTTCTGATAGTGTTCAATATCCTCGAATGACAAAGCCCCGCCTTTACGGTCTTTGAGCCATTTTTCGGCGGGCTGGTAGCCGCCGATATAGTAACCCCATATCTCCGGGGCTATGTTTTCAAAATACTGATATTTATTAACGTATACTTTTCCCTCTTTGTAATTTACGGTTTCTATTTTGTTTGTCCCGGCAACAGGAAAATCGGCTGTACCTATTGCGGGGGGGGGGGGGGGTATTTTCCATCAAATGAAGGTTACGCAATAAGGAACCTATAGAAACAAGCTTTTGAAAATGCTCCGCATTTTCGGGATAGGGGACGCGGGGAAAATCTATTTTAAGAAACTCCTTGTATTTTGTCCGGTACTTGTTGCTGTACAAAACCGCATAGATATAATCAAGTATGTCTATTGGGGCAAATGTATTTTCGCCATCCTGTTTTTCGTCAGTGAAGAAAAGGCCGATTTTTTTCGAAAGGATAGTTACAATGTCCTTGTTCAAATTGGGAGTGCGTTCATTTCGGTCATCAAAGGGATAGAGATATAATGGAAAAGCAGCACAGCCGCCACGATAATACATATTAAAGTCAGTAATGTTTTCTGTAATAAATATTAAATTCCACGGCATTGTACCTACTACTTGCCCTTGCCTTCCAATTAAAAGCCCGATATTTTCTCCCACGATAAAATGCCGCATTATCTTGCCACGGGGCATACAATGAAAACCTTTTGAATGACCTGTATAATAGGTATAGCGAACATCAAATGGCCGGTAGCTGATTTTGACAATTTTATCAAAATTGGGATTGGGGGCTTTATCAGGATTAGGAACCAGGTCTTTCCTTGCTCCTTCAACACTCCAGTCCCGCGCATCTTTGCCTAAATTAAACCTTTCTCTAGCGGTTTCATTATCCAATGACAAAAATTTAACAATAGTTTCCTTGAGCGCACTTTCTATTTCATGGATAGTAAATTCATCTCTTGCGGTAACGATGCCTACCGAGTTCGCCTGAAACAATTCTTGGAAACTAAATCCTTTTTCATAGTCCGCCTTATTAACAAAATCCTTTTTCGCAAGAAAATATTGCGGCCCTTCTAATGGCAGTGTTTTCCAGTTTATTGAGGATAGGGCGCTTTCCCAAAGAAACGTGTATTTTGCTTCACGCCGGCCGTATATATCATAATGATAGACGGCTGCCAATTCGCCTTCTTTTTTCTTTCCTGTTTTGATAAAAAGATTTATGTTTACCCCCACCTGAATATCAAAAATATTTTCGTCTTTACTTCCATCGGGAGCGGTTTCTTTCTTTTTTGAATTCCCGTGGAGGTCAAGTATATATATCTTGTCAAAAGCGTTTAATAGATTCCAGCGCATACCCCGGAATGTGGGATTATCAAGAAAGCTGTGGTTATTGATATAGGCCAAAACGCCTTCGCCGTATTTCTCGATAAAATTTTGACCATAGCGGATAAACTTTACATAGTCGTCATTGATCCATTTTGAATTTCTTTCTTTTAATTTGTCTACGCCTCCGGGTTCTTTCTTATAGGGGGCAAGAAAATCATCGGTGGTAATATTCGCGCTTTCTCCTGAATAGGGCGGATTGCCCAATACTACCATCACCGGGGTATTGTTCTTTATTCCGTTTGCTTCATTCGCTTCTTCGGCAAGCCATCTTTCCATAAAAAGTTCCGGGACTTCTTTTGGCGGCTCCTCAAGGCTGTTGGTAAGATAAACCCGCAGGCGGCTGTCATCTTTGAAGACATAGCCGGTTTCCTTGAGTTTCATATCAAGTTTGAAATGCGCCATAGCATAGGAAGCCATAAGAATTTCAAAACCGTTTATGCGCGGGATTAAATGCTTGTCGCAATAATCCAGCCACGCGCCTTTGTTTTTTGAAAAATACGCATAAATCGTGTCTATCACTTCAGCAAGGAATGTTCCCGTCCCGGCGGCGGGGTCAAGTATCTGTACTTTGTGTAATTCTACGGTTTCCGGCTTTCCGTCTTTTCCCGGAGCGGCGCGTTTTATTTTTGAATAGTCGGCAAGTCCTCTTTGCAAATTGAATTCGGTTTTTAGAATGTCGTCAACGGCCCGGACTATGAATTTCACCACCGGGACAGGGGTATAATACACGCCCCTTGTTTCCCGCAATGCGGGGTCATATTCGGCAAGAAAGGTCTCGTAGAAATGGATGTAAGGGTCCTGCGCCGCTTTGTCAAATTCTTTTTGTATATCTTCAACCGCGACACAATTAAAAAGGTCCGCCAGCGCGTCTACTATCCATGTAATGCGGCTGTCAAGGTTTATCCCCGCTACATAATTGAAAAATTTCCGCAAAAAGGGATTTGACTGGGGTATCAAATGAGGGGCAAGATAACGCGTAAATTGGCTTGCGTCTTTTTGGTTCAACCGTGCGGCGAAAAGCCCGTAGGCCAGGGTCTGCGCGTAGATGTCGGCGAATTCGGATATCTCAAGATTATGAATGAGGATTTTCTTAAAACCCGCATACTGGCCGGAAAGGGTGTCGTCATCGGCCTTTCTTTTTAGGGCGCTTTTGATGATAGCGGCAAGCAATTTGGATTTTTCGGCCATCATCTTTGCAAGCTGCTCTGAATTGTAGATCGTTTTGCCGGAATACTTTGTAAACCGGTCTACCAGTTCTAAAAAGGCGGGAAACTGCTTTTTGTCAGGGCTTATGGTTCCTTTGCTTTCATTGGCTATTGATACTGATATAAGCAATTCACCGTCAACAAAAAGCTGAAATACGAGGTAATTGGTTATAACCAGGTTCCCAAGGGATTGTTTGTAGCGGTCTAACTGTTCTTTGTTCAGTTTGTTATCTACGCCTACGGGAATGTCCTTTGCTTCTATGTAGCCTAACGGAATACCGTTTTTGGTGATGATATAGTCCGGCGCCCCGCAGTCTATGTGTTTTGGTTCGTTGGTTATGGTCAATCCGGTAGTGATTTCTTCAAAGAGATTTTTAAGGGCGGGGCGGTAGCTGTGTTCGGTGGCGTTCCCGGCCCGGTAGAGTTTATCGAGTTCGGAGAGATAATGGGCTATATCGGTAGCCGGGGAACCCATGATGCTTTAGCCTTTGGTTTTTACACCAACAAAACTATTTCTTGTGTTTTGTTGGATCAACCAACGTATGCTTCTGGCCCTTTTGCGGTGTTGGCGGCGCTGGTTTCCCTTTCACCAATGTTGTTTCTGCCCTGCCGGGGGTTGTATACTGCCCGGACTTGGGAACCGTTTGGCCTGGCTTAACAGTTGTCTTTGCCATTTCAGTTTCCTCCTATCGCCAAAATTATATCACACCCTATGATAACAAGCCACTACCCGCCCGGCTATCCTAATATCGTCTAACGCAGGGCCGGAGAAACGGCGGGGTTCGTAGGCCGGGTTTGTGCTGTACTGTCCCCGGAGACCTAGACCGCCATAAGGCGATCCGGGCGGCGGGTGATGGGAACCTGAAAAACAGCCTTTCGGGGTTTTTGAACTCCAGATATTTACATTCCTCGTCGGAATGAATGAAGGCAACAAAAAGAAGACGACCACCGTCCCGCCCGATTCCCTCATGCATTTCACTGAGGCATGTGCCGTATTGGGGGAATAATCCAATACGGTTATGGGCCGCAAGGGTCAATCCAGAAGGAAGACACGCTTGTATCAAGAATAAACAGCTTGTTTATAATAAATTGGGGTGGTATATCTATCATGGCACCATTATACTTCCCGGAATGTGCCTAAATCAAGCCCGGCTTTCGGTAACATTTCAATTTGAGGTATTCCACCCGGTAAATATTTTTATCCGTTATGTTTTATCGTTGTTTTTCCCGGCGCATCGGGGACAGCCCTGCCGCTGCTTACCAATATGGTTGCCCGGACACTTCATAAATACCCCGTGAACAGGACAGGTAATCGCCATTTTTGTATCGCTGTTGTGATAGGTTGCCTCATCATATTGATATTTGTCTCCATGGATTTTCCGCGCCCGTTTGAGGAATTCCGAAAAAGGCATGGTCAGCATGGCTTGTATCCGCTCATGCGCGCATTTGGGGCAAGTACGGCCCAGGATATGGCTGTATGCCCGTTGGGTAAATTCGCCATGCCTGGGACAAATGATGGTTACTTTGGATGAATAGCCGGTGATTTCACCTACCTTTGAATAATCATAGGCGTTGCCGTGTTTTTCCTTTGCTTCCCGGAGAAAACGTTCCCGGTTCACCGGCTTGCGCCCGCCGCATTGGGGGCAGGCATACCCAAGTAAAAGGCTTCGGGGAGTTTTCCAAAATTCGCCATGCAGGGAGCACGTCACCTTTATCTTTTTTTGGAAGTTAAGAAACGTTGTCTCATCAAACCGGTATTTATTCCTGTAGCGGGAACGGAACAGGGTTGTAAATTCTTTGAGCGTGGTGGTGCGTTTCTGTATCCTGCTCGCAAGGCCGCATTTTTGGCAGCCGTGGCCTTGTAAGAACCTGTGGGGATTGGCGAAAAAAGAGCCGTGTTCAGGGCAGACAATCTCTACCGGCGTTTCGTTATGCACATATACCACCCGGTCATAGCCGTAGCGGTCTCCGTATACCATCCGGGCTATTGTGATAAATTCATCAACAGATCTCCCCAGGGAGCCGTGATTAAACAGGTATCTGGTAGAAATTTTTTTGGCTTTCGGCCGCCTCCCCGGAGATTTTACGGTCTCTGATTGGGCTTTCGCGGGCATCCCGGCTTACTCCTTCTCCCATTTTATGATAACACGTTACAACCTTTCCGGCAATCCTGATTTCGTCTAACTCCGGGCCGGAGAAGCGGCGGGGTTCGTAGGCTGGGTTTGCGCTGTAGAATACTATGGTCTGGCTGGCTATGTCCCGGTTTACCCGCTTTACCACCAGGGTATTCCTATGGATACTGCGAAAATACCGTTTTCTTCGGTTAGGCCGGGGTGGAAGATGGTTATATCCCCATCGTAGATGTGGGCTTCTACCATGCTGTCCCCGGCCACATGGACGGCCAACAGGCGATCCGGGTTATGGGGAGGCTATGAGGGAGTGGGGTATCTGGAAAATCCGCCTTCCGGCATAGCCCTCCGCCTCTCTGCCGTGGGCTGCGGCGGCTTCCTGCTCCAATAGCTCTATTTCCACCATATCGCTTTTAAGACCGGACGGCCCCTTCCCGGTGAGAAACCAGTACAGATTGACCTTGTAGGTATCGACAAGGCGAGTAAGGAGGTTCTGGTCGGGATTGGCGTTAAGGGCGTAAATTCGCTGTCCTCGCAGCGCATACGGCGGGATAAATCCCGCCTCCATTTATCCGCTGGCGGCGAATTTGTTTGCGCCGGAACGTGGCGCATTTTTCATCTACGCCCTGTGGGCGCTTCCGGTGGGGGGCGCACTGGCTCACCTAAAGGTTCGCCACCTTTTCTTTTAGTGGGGAGTTTTCTGTGCGCCACGCTGTGCCGCATTATCGTGTAAACACGGCTTAACGCCGTGCGTCCGTTGAGCGTCCCCCGTGCGCCCCTGTAGGGATTGTCAATAATGGCATAGATAAGCCTGTTTCCGTGATATCATGTATGCGGGAATGGGCTTTTTTATGCTCTGTGATTACGGTTTTCTTGCGAAAAAACCGTTTTGACAAGATAAAAATTTTGAAGTGATAAATTATGGCAACTTTCAAGGGAGGCGCGCTCCCCCCTTGTTCCGAAAAAATGACAGGCCAGCTTGTCATGGATGACAAAAAATCGGGCCGAAAAAGGCGGTTTTTTGTCATTATCAGGAATACGCTTATCTGCTCTTTTCTACTCCCTATATATTATTATTTATGTTTTTTTTAAGTTTATGACAAAAATGACAAAA
>JAISCO010000337.1 GCA_031265535.1 Spirochaetaceae bacterium
GGTATGCGGCGTTTTGAAGTAGTATCGCCTTTTGAGCCGGCGGGCGATCAGGGGCAGGCGATCAAGGCTTTGGCAAAAGGAGTCGCGGCGGGGGACGGATTTCAGACCTTGCGCGGCGTTACAGGCTCCGGTAAAACATTCACGATGGCAAAAATAATCGAAGCGGTACAGATGCCTACAATTATAATAAGCCATAACAAAACACTTGCCGCCCAGCTTTACCGCGAGTTTAAAGACTTTTTTCCGAATAACGCCGTTGAATACTATGTTTCATACTACGATTACTACCAGCCGGAGGCCTATGTCGCAAGCCGCGATTTGTATATCGAAAAAGACGCCTCAATAAATAACGAAATTGAGCGCATGAGACTTTCCGCGACACGCAGCCTGATGGAACGCAAAGATGTAATAATCGTAGCGACAGTTTCATGCATCTACGGACTGGCAACGCCGGAGATTTATAAAAAAATGACGGCGACCTTTTCAAAAGGACAGACAGTAGATGTAGACGCCCTCATGCGCCGTTTCATCGAATTGCAGTATGAACGCAACGACGCCGTGCTGGAGCGCGGGCGCTTCCGGCGGCGCGGGGACACACTTGAAATATATCCGGCCTACCTTGAAGACGCCTACCGCGTGGACCTGGATTGGGAAACAGTCAGCCGCATACGCCGCTTTAACCCCGTGTCAGGCGAGATATTTGAGGAACTTGACAGCGCGATGCTGTATCCGGCCAAACAATTTGTCATGCCGCAAATAATGATTTCAGAGGCTCTGCCGCGTATAAAAAACGAGTTGGCATCGCGTTACGAAGCGTTGAAAAACGAAGGCAAAAATCTGGAAGCGGAACGGCTCAAAACGCGCGTTGAGTATGACATAGAAATGCTGAACGAAATGGGTTACTGCCCCGGCATAGAAAATTATTCCGCGCCGCTTGCCGGGCGCAATACCGGCGAGCGCCCCGACACACTCATTGATTACTTCCCCGAAAAGCACCTTACATTTATAGACGAAAGCCACGTAAGCCTGCCGCAGATAGGCGCTATGTACTCAGGCGACCGCAGCCGCAAACAGAACCTTGTTGATTACGGTTTCCGCCTGCCGTGCGCGATGGACAACCGTCCGCTTAGATTTGACGAATTTAGAGAGCTGCTTGATAAAACAATCTATGTGTCCGCGACTCCGGGCGAGGCGGAAATAAAACAATCGGCGCGTATAGTCGAGCAGTTGATACGCCCGACCGGCCTGCTTGACCCGGAAATAGAGGTGCGACCCAGCGAGGGGCAAATGGAAGACATATATGCCGAAATACAGCGGCATATTAAATCCGGCGGGCGCAGTCTTATTTTGACGCTGACAAAAAAAATGGCGGAAGATTTGACGGACTTTTTGTTAAACCTGGGTTTGAAAGTACGTTACATACATAGCGAAGTTGAAACGATTGAGCGTGTCGAGATACTTACCCAGTTAAGGCAGGGCAATTTTGACGTGCTTATCGGGATCAATCTGCTGCGCGAAGGAATAGACCTGCCGGAAGTTTCATTTATCGCCATCCTGGACGCCGACAAAATCGGTTTTTTGCGCTCGGTAACAAGTTTGGTGCAGATAATAGGCCGAGCCGCCCGTAACGCTGCCGGAAAGGTTGTAATGTACGCGGACAGGATGAGCGCCGCCATGAGCGAGGCGATAAGTGAAACCGAGCGCCGCCGTAAGGTACAAATGGAGTACAACACGGCGCATAACATAAAGCCGGAGACAGTAAAAAAGGCGATTGCCAACATTCTGGAACGGCGCGCGGAAGAGGCGCGGGACGCGGTTGAACAATCAACCGAGGCGTTAAAAAAATCGTATAATATTTTGATACCCGCGGAACGGAAAAAGCTGCTTGTCGCGCTAAAAAATGAAATGCTTGAACACGCAAAAAAACTTGAATTTGAGCAGGCGGCGGCGCTGCGCGATGAAATACAAAAGTTAGAGGCTCTTTGACAAAGAGCCCCCGCCAGCGGGTTTACATGCGCTTCGCGCCGGCATACCCAAAGCGGACTTTACGCCGTGCCTTAGTGTTTGAAAAAAGCGCCTGCCAGCGGGTTCTCATGCGCTCCGCGCCGGCATACCGGAAGCAGACTTTGCTCCGTGCCTTAGGGTTTGAAAAAAGCGCCTGCATACGCGGCTGATAGCCTTCTCACTGCCCATTCTTAATTGCTAATGCGAATCAAGGGTAGAAAGCAGCAACTGAAAGTCTAGCGAAGATAAAAGAAATAAGAGCGTTCTCTGAGCGTACCTTGGAAGCGGATTGAATATGCGTCTTTTCGTTAAGCCAATTAAAAAATGATTCTATAGCCTGACGGGCCCTGGATACCAGCTCTGAAAAATAACGATCCGCGCTTCTTAGAAACTCTTGCCCCTTTTCCAGCTTAACAGGAGTATATACAGTTATACCCTGTTTCTTTAATTCACAGCTCCATCCACGATCACAATAGGCTTTATCGGCAATCAGGATGATATTTTGAACAAACGGAAGCATCTCCTTTGCCGCCTGTAGATCATGTTCATCAGCAGGAGTAACCATGGACATTGCCATACGCGGCAGGGTTCCATACACCTTTTGCCCCAAAACATGTAATTTTACCCCATAATACCACTTGTTTTGGGAAGCGCAGTAACTTTTTGCGCATAATTCAGGCGCAGTCTTTGCTTTTCCGCTCCGTTTTGCGTTGGCAACGATAATAGGCAGGGAATCAATCAAGAACGTGCTGCCTACGGCAAGTCCACGACGGCTGATGAGCAGGCAGCAGAGTTCCTGGAACACTCCGGACAGCAGGCAGATGCGGTGATTAAAGGCTTGATAGCTGGGCAAATTGGGAAACCAGCCGGGAAAGAAATCCTTAATAAAATCATATATTGCCTTAACGGTAAACAGAGACTGTGATAGTCCAAAGAGGTATATAGTCAGGCATTCGGCATCGGTGAAAACAGGATGATAGTTGTTGCTCATCCGTTGAGCTTTGGCT
>JAISCO010000395.1 GCA_031265535.1 Spirochaetaceae bacterium
CGCTCAATCTATGTGAAGGGTTACAAGAAAGTGAGCTTTGTATTGATGGGCGCAGTCGTTTGTCTCGCTGCATTAAAGTATCTCCAGTTATTCATTTAAGAGGTTTTGAAACTGGCTCATCTGTCAACCTATTTCAGGACTTGACAGTTCCTTTTTCCTTTTTACCTGTTCCCTCTTCCTTTTTCCTTTTTACCTGTTCCCTTTTTCCCTCTTCCTTTTTCCTTTTTACCTGTTCCCTGTTCCCTCTTCCTTTTTCCTTCCTCCTCCTTTTCATTGCCGGTTTAGCCATAAGTTTTGGCAAAACAAATCCGATATGTAGACAGAGAGGTATGTATGTTTAGAGTGTCCACCAATATGCCGAATGATGATATTCAGTACAGTCTGCGCCGGAAAGAGGAAGCGCTGTCCGCGATTCAGGCAAAAATCGCTAATCAGAGCAGAATACGGGAACTGCGGGATGATCCGCTCGCGGCCTCACACGCGGTACGCTACGCTTCGTACATCAACAGGCTTGAGCGTTTTGAAAAGAATACGCTTGACGCGCGGGAGCATTATGAATTTGTTGACGGCTACCTGCGGCAAGCCAACGATATACTTCAACGTATGCGGGAACTTGCGGTTCAAGGCGCTAACGGCGTCTACACAAAGGATGATACCGCCAAAATGGGCGTAGAGGTCAACGAGTTGTTGAAGGAGATGACGGCTATCGCTAACGCGACAGGCGCGGACGGCAAGTATATTTTTTCGGGCGATAAAGCCTTTACCATGCCCTTTAGGATTGTGGAAGGCACTGTTGAAGGTTTAGGGCACGAGGCGCCGCTGCGGGTAGAGTATCGGGGCGCGGGAGCGGAACGCCGGCTGGAAATCAGCGACGGGACATACAGAGGCCTCGATATAGGCGGCGGCGAGGCTTTTTGGGCTGAAAAGATGATAGTGGCGTCAACGGTGGACGCGAGTAACTATACTGTGCCGGCGGAAAGCTGGATTTTTATAGACGGCGCCGAGATACCGGTAAACAGCGGGGATAATGTCCGCGCTATCGTGGCAAAAATCAACGATTCTGCCGCGCCCGTTAAGGCATATATTGATCCTGAGTCGCAGGCCATTGTGCTTGAGGGTACGGAGCCTCATCTTATCCGCATGGAAGACGCGGCTGCGGGAGGAACTGTGCTTCGTGATTTAGGGCTGATTCGCGCCAACTATGAACAGGGCGCTCCCAACTGGTCGCCCGGCGCGCGCGTATCGGGCGGATCGCTGTTCGATGTAGTGATTGGATTGCGCGACGCGATGTTAAACGGCGACCAGCAGTATATAGGCGGTCAGGGGCTGGGCGGCGTAGATCAGGCGTTAAACAACTTGCAGTCCAGAATAGCGGATATGGGCAGCCGCGCCGAGCGTGTCGAGGCGGCGTGGGGGCGCATAAATATGGAGATCCCAAATGTTACCGAAAGTTTAAGCCGCGAGGCGGGGCTTGATCTCGCGAGCGCGTCTGTGGAATTCAATATGCTGGATATGGCGCACAAGGCGGCGCTTCAGACCGCGGCAAGAATAATTCCGCCAACTTTGCTGGATTTTTTAAGATAGGAGAATAGGGAGAATAGATTGAAAGTTATTACAAAAGCCTATGGGCCCGTTAATGTTGATAAAAGACAAAAAATACTGTTCCCCGACGGACTTTTTGGTTTTGAGTCTTTGAGGCATTATGTAATGCTGGATGCGGAACAGCAGCCTTTCTTCTGGCTGCAATCAATCGAAAGCGCCGCGACCGCGTTTATCATGGTAAGCCCGTTCTTGTTCATGCCGGACTATGAACTGAATGTAAGCGATGATGAACTTGCCGATATTGGCTTATCTTCACCTGAAAAAGCTCTTGTTTTCTCGATAGTAACGATACCGGTGGACGGAGGGCCTATGACCGCTAACTTACAGGGGCCTATTGTGATAAACCGCGATACCCGCATGGGCAAACAGATTATTTTAAGCGACCCGCGATGGAAAACAAGACATGATGTCATCAACGAGATTGCAGTAAACGCCGCCAATTTTTCTGATACGGATAGTGAAAAGAAGGCGTTATGCTGATCCTTACACGCAAAACTGGCGAAAAAATAATCATAGGGGATGGCATAACTATTTCAGTTATTGAAGTGCGCGGTGATCAGGCGCGGATAGGCGTTGACGCGCCAAAAACTGTCAAAGTTTACCGCGAAGAAGTGTTTGAAGCAATAAAATCTGAAAATCAAGCCGCCGCCGCCTCTAAAACCGTTCTGCCTAAGATGGATTTCTTGCCTGTAGATTAAAACGCATACCGTAACCGGCCGAAATAACCCGCCGAAAACGATAAGGTTTGACGATATGAGGGATTTCTTGCCTGTAGATTAAAACGCATCCCGTAACCGGCCGAAAACAACAAAGCTTGACGGGTCTAATGACCGATGCTCATTATCGCAGCGGGGTCTAATACCCTGCCGCAAATTTGCGCGTAAACTTATTTGCGCGTAAACTTATTTGCGCACTTGCCTTGTTTGCGGCGGAGAGGCGCATTTGCCTTTTCGTCTTTTTTTGTTTATATTTACTGAATACAGAGGGCCGGCTTGAAATATTCCGCCAATTATCGAAAATACAGAATACTCTATGCGGCATTTGCGCTGATTCCCCTTTTGTTGGGATGCGCTTTCTACTATTTTTTCAGAAACAGAGAACTCCTTTTTTACGCATGGGCCGGCGCGGCGGATTTACCGGATTTTCAGCGGCTAGACACCGGACATTTACCCGCTTTTCTCACATGGATAACGGGAAGTCTGCCGGACGGATTATGGGCGCTGTCGGGAATGATGCTGCTCCGGTGTGTTTTATGGGACAATAAAAAATTGTGCCGGGTATACCTGCCGGTTTTCTGCTTCTTTGCGTTTTTTTATGAATTTTTACAGATTTCAGAAAATATAAACGGAACATTTGATCCAGGCGACTTATGCTTTATGGTTTTTGCCGTTGTTTTTGAAATTTTCCTCGCGAGAAAATGCGGTTTTCTTACAAGGGCTGTATCCGGTTCAAGATAATCCGGTTGGCCGCAATACAATGCGTTGATGCGGGAGTCTGTAGATTTCCGCTAAAAAAATATTTTTATTAAGGAGAAAAAAATGAGTAGGAAAAAATTGTTGGAGCATATCGGAGCGATTGCCGTTATCGGCGTGTTCGCGTTTCTCGCGCTGGGAAGCGGGACGATGAACAACACGCGGAACACAAGCAGGACGAAAAACTGGATTTTTGACTGGGAAGAAGGTCACAAGAGCTCGCTTGGGCAATATGAAATTGTTTACAAGAACAATCCCAAGTCAATGCCTCCGCCGCTTAACGCTCCCGATCTGTTCGGGCGGGTAAACTGGTTTTCGTCGATTTTGAACACATTTGAATTGCAGGACAAGCTGAGCATGGAACAAAAGCTCGAATTATTTGACGCTCTGTTTAATTATGTCCCCGGTAAAACACAGGATATGGGGTATCGTATAGTCTCGCTTGGTAAATTTGACGATGGTAAATCGCTCCAGTTTGTGCTTGCGGCGGTTGAGTTGAGCGACGAAGCGCCGCCGGGTACGCACGGGTTGCGGATATTAAGCAATTGCATGGTTAGGCAGTCGAATGAGGGAAGGCAATTTGTAATCTCCGAACTGTCTTTGGTCATGTTGAACTGGCGAACTCTCGGTGTGATTTTTCCGGATGGGCGTGTCGTGCGGTCAAATAATTTTTATGACGAAGATAACATTGCCAAATGGAAAGCGGAGTCAGGCGATGACGAAGCGCTTCTTGCGGTGAACCTGTCCGACCTGTACATCAAAGACGAGATCAGCGAGAACGATACGGAGGCGTTTGCGATGCTGGAAAAGGCTATCGCCGCGCCTTCTTCCGGCAACGTAACGGATGTTGTCCTCCGCCTGAATTATTTCCTCTGTCTGCTTTCCGCAAACCGGGTTGATGAAGCCGAAAAGACGCTGGCCGAAGCAACGGAGCTCTATCAAAATATTTCGAGTCCCGATCCGGGATTAAAATCAGCAGTTGAATTTGAAGCCCCCACAATGTTGGCAATTTACAAGAGAGCCGGTCAATACCGCTGAAAACCCGCCGCCATGCTAAGTAAAAAGTAAGAAGTAAAAGGTAACAAGTTTGCGGCGGCAAGTTGCTAGCGCGGAGCGCATGAGAACCGGCTGACCGGTGGGGGGTGGCGGAAGACTGCCGTAGCAGGCTGTAGACAGGGGGGCGCGACTATAAGACAACGGTTTGCGATGATGAGGGGAAACAGCGCCCCCCTCTTGAATATGAAGATGAGCCGCAAATTACAATGAACAATGAGCAATTAACAATGAGGAATGAACAATGAGGAATGAGGAATGAGGAATGAGGAATGAGGAATGAGGAATGAGCAATTAAACAGATTGCGCCATAAATGGTGACGCGGATTATCGAAGTGAACGCATCTCCGCCGCCAACGGCGCAAACAACAGACCGGAGGTATGAGAAACCCGCTGGCGGGCGCGGAGCGCATGTAAAACCCACTGGTGGGCGGAGCGTATGAGAAACCCACTGGTGGGTGGCAAAGCCCCTAAAGGCAGCTATCGAAGTGAACGCCGTTCCGCCCCCAACGAGGGGCGGCAAGCTGCTAGCGCGGAGCGCATGTAAACCCACTGGTGGGCATGTAAACCCACTGGTGGGCTGGCGGGTTTTGTGGAAATAAGATATGATAATGTAGGGAGACAAACATGAAATATAACATTTCGGTTGTACCAAAACTGTTTTGCAAAGAACCGGGACTTTCGCTAAAGATGCTGCACGGGTTTATCAAGCTGGGGTGCGCGAAACTAAAACCAAAAACAAATTACGGACACGACCACTTCAAAAACCTGGGACTTGTATATTTTAAACTGACGCCGCTGTGCAACCTGCGTTGTAAAATGTGCGGACAGTACGGTGACAAAGGCGTTATGAAAGAAAAAGGCTTGGCCGCTGAAGCCGCGAAGACCATACTGCCGCTGGAACGTTACAAAGAAATAGTTGACGAACTGGCGCCGCACACACCTGTTTCGTACATCTGGGGCGGAGAACCGTTTTTGTATCCCAGCCTGATGCCGCTGGCAAAATACATGGTCGATAAGGGAATGTATTTTAGCGTAAATACCAACGGGATACTGATAGAACAATACGCCGAACAAATAGTAAGAGATAAATGGAGCACAATATTTGTTTCGCTGGACGCGTTCCGCGACGTGAACGACACGATAAGAGGGCAAGGTTCTTATGACAAAGTAGTGAAAGGATTCGCCGCCCTGAACCGTGAAAAGAAGAAACAAAACTCGAACTATCCTATGCTGAGCATAGTTACGACAGTTACGAACATGAATTATCAGTATCTAAAAGAGTTTGTTATGGCAACAAAAGAGTTCAACCTTGATTTCCATATCTTCAACATGGGGACATACACAAACGACACAATAGTGGCGGCGCAGAAAAAACTAATGCTGGAAAAACTGGATACAAACATAGACTGTCTTGAAGGCTACAATACCGGCTATAACAATAACATAGACGGGAAAAAACTATTCGACATATTGCAGGCTATACATAACAGCGACTTTGGGAGATACCCTCCCCCTCCATTGGAATCCGTAAGGATAACTGTTCCCGCCCTGAACCCCGAAAAGATAAACACATACTACTCCGATTTAGAGACGCCTGTAAGGAAGAACTGCATAGTCCCCTGGTGTCAGGCGAACATCAATTACAACGGCGACATTCATTTTTGCGCGGATTACCCGGACTATATACTTGGGAACCTAAAGACAAATACATTCAAAGAAATATACAACGGCGACCGCGCGAACCGTTTCCGCAAACTCCTCTCCGAATCGGAGAACGGCATGTTTCCGGGCTGCCTGCGCTGTTATCAAAACATGTTGTTCGGCAGTAAGATAAAAGGCTTCTGAGGCGCTTTTCGTCCCCGTCAAGTTGAAGTAAGAGGTCTTTTTACTTTTTATTTGCCTTGATGCACTACAGAAAATTCGATATACTTTCGATATGGTAGAAAAGAAGTAACTTTGTACCCGAAAGATTGCTTTTTACAGGAGGGGCGGATGGAATACTCAAAAGCGCCGGTTTCAGCAGTTATTCTCGGTATTACCTTTGGAAATAATAATAAAATGCCGGTGGATAAATTGTTTCAGATTAGCTCCATGTTCTCTGAGGAGTTCCCCATTGTTGAAATTTGCCCTCCCGTGGTTTTGGAGGAATTAAACGGTTTCCGGCTTCAACCCATGGTTGCGGATATTGGGGCGGGACCATTCTTGGTTCGGCGGCGGACAAGTGACGCAAAATGGCTTTTGCAGATACAATCAAATAAAATTTATTTAAACTGGATACGGAAAGACGATGAGCCGGTAGGTGTATACGCCGGGTTTTCAAGCGTTAAAGAGTACTTTGCCTCAATTCTTAAAAAAATATCTGAAGTTGTGGATATGAATACGGATCATTTGCTGTATGAGCTCTCGTATCAGGACAGGGTTGAGTGGCAAGACATCATCTCTGATATAAGTGAAATAAATACTATTATGAATGTTAAGGCTCCGCCCAAATTTTCCGCGGAAGGCTACAATAATTTATTCTCTCGTTATACTTACCCCGCTTCTGACATAGGCGGTTATGGCTTGCTGGGGATTAACACAGATACTTCTGTTTCTCAAAAACAAGTTATACGCTTCGAATCGAACTTGAGAGGCATTATCCCGCAAAAAACTTTTGACGAGTGGACGGCTTTTGCCCATCAAAAACAACTCGCAATATTTGAAAGCTGTTTCAGCGAAAAACTAAGGAACTTATGGAAATAATGAGCCCATTTATAAAAGAAACCTGGGGACTCTCGAGATTTAATTGCCAACAGACATCGGTTGCGGGTAATATGTTTTTTTCGGGTGTTTCTGCTTTTTATAGTGATGTTTATAGTGATGGAATTGAAGAAAAACCTCGTTGGTATGACATTGAATTGGCTAGGTTTGATCAATTAGTTACCTTTCGGAAAGAATATCTGGATATGCTGCCATCTCTTGGTGAGAATTGGATTTCCGGTAATTCTTCTTTGCCAAGCCGCGCGGTGATAGAAAAAAGCAAGAAGTTGCTTGATGAGTTCAATAGCTATCTTGTCCGTAAAAAGCAACATAAGGTACAAATTGATGTTCCAAAACTCGTTATGGGGCCGATTCCAGCCGGAGGAATTGGGATCGAGTTTCATGTAAATAGCGAGAATGCTCTTTATGTAAGCATTTTTAACAATAACACGGTTGAAATAGAATTAAAGTATTTTGATTTTTACTCTGCCATTGAACCGACAGAACCTAACAGGAGGGTAATAGCGGACTATGAACTGCTTGCCAGCACTAACAGAAATTCCGGATGGGGAAATTCTTTACCGGTATTGCAATCCGAGGATGCTTCCTGAAGGCCAAACCGAGATCCCTGCAAGTATTTTTGATGACCGGGAAATGTCCTGCGACTGGGAGCGATACCAGAAAAATCCATTTGCCTCTTATCATATCGAAGAAGGCAAAATTTGTGTTATTCAAATTATTGTCTGTGACGCTATACGCAATCCCACAAATCCTAAAAGAGTTGGACAAGTAGTACCAGACTGGCGCCAGGATATTATTCATTCCCCTGTTGCGGAGGTAGATGATACTGTTCACGGCGCTAATCAAGCTCATTCTCTGATTCGAGGTTTGAAAAAACTGCCTGTCCGGGAGGCCATAAGAGACAATGCGCTGATTTATGGTATAGCGCCGATCAATAATCCTAACAGCGGGAATTAGGAACAGGGAAACCACGCTATACGTTGCAGTCCCTCAAAAATGTAACTTAACCCCCGTTCACCGCCCCATTACCCCCTTCTTCCCCCAGACGGGCCGTACTTACAGTTTTACAATCAGCGCGCATTATTGAATGAACAAGTAAAAAGGGATGTAAGTGGTCTTTTTATTTTTTACTTTTTCCTTTTTACTTGAATAAGAGTGAACATGGGGGACGCGACACTAAACGGTGCGGTGCACTGTTTAGTGTCGCGCAAACTTGTTTGCGTGTTTGCCAATAATGTATGGAAACAGCGCCCCCTTCTGAAATTAAAATTTGAGGAGTAAATTCATGGGAATAACGAAAGACTCGTTAGTGGGTATGTGTTATGCGGCGGAAAACGGCGTAAAGTTTACAAACACAGCGATGATAGGAAGACAAGGCATACTTATGACAAGACAAACCGCGGCCAAAATTCTAAAAAAATATGAGGGGGGGGGGGGGGTATTGAACATCTTTTTGACAGCACGAATAAATTCCCTTATGCGGAAGGATTGTTCAAACATTTTGGAGCCGTAACCGTTGATTCGATTGATTACAGCGATTACGAAGGCGCGAGTATAGTACACGATATGAACCTGCCGGTACCCGGTCATTTGAAGGAGAAATACGACTGCGTTTGGGACGGCGGCGCCTTGGAGCATGTTTTTAATTATCCAACAGCGATAAAAAATTGTATGGACATGGTTAAAATAGGCGGGCATCTGATTCTTGAAACGCCTTGTAATAACCAATGCGGGCATGGGTTTTAT
>JAISCO010000130.1 GCA_031265535.1 Spirochaetaceae bacterium
ATACACTGCGGCATCGACACTGTAAAGCTAAAAGGCAGCGGGTTTACGGTACACGTAGCGGAAGGCGATAAAGTTACCGCGGGGCAGTTGCTGTTGGAATACGACAAAGAAATAATCGAACGCGCCGGCTACAGCCTTGAAACACAAATGGTTGTCTGCAACACGGACAGTTTCAAGCGGGTAACGCAAGCCAAAACGGGAGAAACGGCGGTTGGCGATGTCGTGCTGTATATAGACTAAAGTCCGGCGTTACCTGCCGAACAGCCCTTGCAAAGCGTTCCTCGCCGTGTTTTGCGCCTGCTCCGCGGCCTGACGTTTTGCCTGTTCCGCGGCTGCCGACGCCGCTTCGTTGGCCGCCGACTTTGCCGCGTCTAACCTTTCTTAGGCCTCGCCCATGACATCAGCAGTTTTACTTTTACAATTTTGTTACAAACCGTACTCAGTAGCAAATCAAAATTTGCTTACAATAATAGAAAAACCGCATAGCGGTTTTTTTCCACGCGGTTTTTAGGCATTTTCTCCCTGCTTGTCTTTCTTCAAAATGCCTAAAAACCGCCCCGTGTTCCAAACGACAGGCAGCAATTCCTTAAAAAACCGTCCAACCGTAATGTCCTACGAAAAATTGGGCGCTGTAGTCTTATCGTATGCGGGTTTAATATACCGCGCCACGGCCAGTCGCCTTATCGTAAAACGCGCTCAATGTTTCGCGCGCCTTTTCGGGCCGGGGTGGCAGCGAAAAAATGGAGGTGGTGCCCGCCGGGATTGGGGGTCCCCCATTTTTTCGGCTGACAGGCCCCGCGCTTTTTACGTGAGCCTTAACAGACGGTTCGTGTTAAAAGTAAAATTGCTACCATAACATGTTTTTCCATTGCCGTAAGTTTATCCGTTACTGTCGTCCGCAGACTGTCAAAACTCATCCCCCCAATACATTGTACCGCTCAAAAACCCTATATCCCTCTACCTGTTCTATGCCGTATCGTAATGTTCAAATGCGCTGCCGGTATTGTAAGGCGGGTCTATGTAGATACATTTTACCTTGCCGGTAAATTCCTGTTCCAAGGTTTTGAGGGCAAGGAGCTTGCCGCCTAAGATGAGGCGGTTGGAATATGTCTTTTTGGCCGGTGCGGTGCTGGGCATGGCAGCTTTTGGCGGGTTCTTCCAGCAGGACGCGAGGTTCGAGGCGATGGGGGGGGGGGGGCTTTGCTTATCCAGGTTAGTTCAAGGTGTTTAGGGGTTAGGCATTAGGCGGTTCCTGTTCGAGTCCCATATCTTCCGAGCTGGTTTTACTAATTTGTTGCCAATCATCTGCTATTTCTTTCCAATTCACTTCTCTCGACTGCTCTCCAGTCCAGACATCCCAAAAATCAGGGTCTTCAGATTGAGGTTGTTGATCTTTCGGCAAACTATTCATTCTGACCAATAGCGGTAACTCTACCGCCCAGCCAAGTAAAATGGCATTTTGTGATGGCAACGAAGGTAAATCACGCAATAAACCACGCAAATTATCAGGAACCAACTTTAGAACCAGTTCTTGGTCTCTATCATTGCTGATTCTATGAAGAATAAACGTATTACATTGTGACAAAACCGTAGGAGATAATTCAGAGGGACGTTGCGATGATAGGACAAGTCCCAATCCAAATTTACGACCCTCTCGCGCTATCCTTTCAAATACCTGACAACAAATAGCAGATGCAGTCTGATTTTCGGAATCATCCTTATATCGTTTGATAAAATTATGCGCTTCTTCCATAACTAACACCGTCGGTAACGATTTATGCTCTTCATGTAATTTTCTATATCGTTGCAATGACTCAAATATCATTCTTGATATAACCGCTGTAACTATGTGAATAATATCTGCCGGAACCAGAGAGAGGTCAATGATTGAAACGGTACCGTCAGACTTAGACGTATCTCCAATATAATTTGCAAGCCAATTGGTAAGTGAAACAGAATTCGTATCATCATGTATTATTTTGCTCATTCTCGTATCTGATAACAGTGTTTTAATCCTAGCCAGCATTGTTTCTATATGCTCTGTGGTTTTGAGAATATCTGCATTTGCATCAATACTCCTAATCAGCTCTTCGCCAGAGAATGGCAGTGGTACATCGGCATCAATGGGTAAAAAATCCTTTTCACTACCACCAAACAAATGATGTGCAGACACTAAGGTTTCTATAAGAGAATTTATTTCCAAAAGTGAAAAATTGTAATTAGGATAAGCCCCTGATCGAGCCTTTGTTAATTTGGTAATTTCTTCCTTTATCAAATCAATAGCATTATTTTCTTCATCGGAAAAATAATCTTCTACTGTTACCAAACTTTCATTCCATTTGTCTATTTTCTCGCAAAAATTTTTTGGTCCCGGAAATTTTCCCCATGGTGAACCAGCTTTCTTTTCCAGTTGTGTTGTTGTGATTAAAGTTCGTAGAAAATGTTTTATTTCAGTCTTTTTTGTTTCCGTTGATTCGGGAATGCCATCGCGCACACTTCTGAGTGAATTGATTAATGTTGGGCGTTGGGTTTTAGCACTAGCCTGAGTAAATGCACACCATTCAGAACTATTCCAAAACCAAAGAGGAACATTAAGTTGGTTTTCTTTTTCTGTGGCTTCTACGGAGAATATTCGGGCATTTTTATGATCCTGAAAAGCTCGATGATATTCACCGTTAGGATCAAGTATAATAAAACGTGCATTTTGATTTTTTTTATTTTCTTCGGTATTTTTATGAGATTTCTTATTGGCCTCTTTTTTGGCCTGATCCAACGACCACCGTATTAACCCGGCAACAGTACAAGATTTTCCGCTACCTGTATTCCCTAAAACAGCAAGATGACGGCCAAATAATTTGTCGGGGTCTATCATAACTTCAGCATTCTCGGCAAGAGGACTTGTTCCGATTTTAACCCGTCTATTTTTACCAGACTCAATAATTGCCTTTAATTGATTTTGAGTAGGCAACAAAACCGCATCTCCAACAGAGGGGAATGCATTTACTCCTCTGTGAAAAATATAATTATCTTCGGAAATGCTTTCGACAGTTAATGTCCCTATTGGATTTAAACTCATTTTACGCAAAGGAAATGGCAGATCTATTAAACCAAAATCCTTAAATCCCTGTCTTTTAGGATATGTTGACCGTTCTATCGTTATCCACTCAATTTGGCCTACTATAAACCCTTCCTCATTATGGATTAGCGCATAACTATTTATCCTGGGAAACGGGCGTGGCAGACCGGTGTTTAGCGCTATACTTTCCGGGGCCTCGGTATCTAATTGCACCTTGATTTCATCTGGAGAAACAAAATCAACAGTCCCGATTTGAAGCGATGAGAGATGTTCTATGGGAGTTATATTCATTATGCTTCCACCTCAGTATCGCTGTTTTTGTTGTTATCTTCCCGTGGTTGTGTTGTGTTAAACCTATTTCTTAATATTTCACCCATTCTAAAGGACGCTTTGTCAATAGCGGCTTTCGGCAAATAGGTTGATGTTAGCTTCGTAATATCACCAAATTCACTGCCAACAAGCAGGGATATTTGAGTGCTTCTCGTTTTATATATTTTCATTATTCTTTCCAGAGGATCATCAAAAGAAATAATTACAAGATGTGTTGATGGAATGGTAAGCATATCCTCAATAATTCGATTTATATGCTCATCGCCAAAACCATAGCCATAGGTTACAAGTGTGTTATTCGGCCTGCAAACCGCAGCAGAAAAATCTCTGAATAAATCGGCGTAAGGATAAATGATGGTTTCCCTGTCTTTGGCAGCATTAGGATATATCATAATCCTTAAAGCATCTAATCCGTGAAATCCAGGAGCATTGAGATATGGGTCTATATCTATCGCCCCAAACGGCATTCCTATTCGGCGTATATCCTTAGCATTTTGAACCCAATCAATCGATCCGTGTAATTTGGTAAAACGAGCAACGCCTTCTAAATACCGCGGTTCACCGCGTATACCCGGCGGATTGTAGTGCATATCCACATCGAGACGAGAGGATCGAAAAATGGGGGAAATACTACCCAGGAATCTGTCTAATAAGTGCAACCCCGCAAGTTCAGCCCCTGTCTCTATCAAGCGATCATAATTTGTCGTAAAAATATTAAGTCTATCACGACTACCCGTCCTGCTCGCAAAACTCATTAAAAAACTTGTTAATACTGAAAATGCTTCGTCTCGCTGTGTTTCGTTGACAGTAGTTGCAATGTTATTTTCGGTATTCAATAGTGATATAGCAAAATCTCTTAATGCATTTTTCAAATTTTCAGATAGTTTCTCCTTTTTTGGATCGCCTATAATCTCCAGACCCGCTAAAAGCTCATTGACTACTCTTATTTGGTCTTCAATATTACCTTGTTCTCTTTCGGATTTTTTGGCGGATTCTTGTACGGCTTTTTCTATCTCATCTGAATACACGTCAAAAGATACTGTATCCATTCCTGTTGCACTGTTTTGGGAAGGGGCTCCATTAGTTGCAATTTTATGTATAGCTTTGGTAAGTCCTGAACCAATCAATAATGAAAGATGTTCTGACTGAAATAACGCGGTAAGCCACGGTTCAATACGCTTTCTCAAACCTTGAACAGTTATTTTGCCTCCTTCTATCCACGAAGCATCAGTATCTTCAGGTGGTTTATATTTTCCTTCTGAATCAAGTTTAAATTTGAAAACCTGATCATCATCCCGAACTTTTAGAATATTGATAGAGGTCTTGCCTTCATTTTCAGACATTTAACTTCTCCTTTCAAAGGTTAATTTACAATTCTTCTCAATCGGCTCCAAAACTTCTGATGACCCAAATTACTACTCAAACATTGTAACAAACTTTTACCTTTGTTATGCCCCCCCCCCCCCACGCGCAAGGGATTGTAGGGGTGCCGCCCCTGTGGGGCGAGTAGTCACGATGCATGGCATCGTGGTGCGCATAGCGCCGGGGCCGGAGTGATAGCGGAGCCCCGGAAAGCCCGGTCCCCGCCGCAGGCGGGGATGCGCCCAAAAGCATATTATTATCAGACCCGGCCATACCTCAGCCTCAACTCAATCTCGAATAATACTTGCTTAGTGTGCCCTGTCTTCAATTTTTCTTCAATACTTTCGATGCCTTCGATTATTTTTTTCAAAATTTTCCGGAAATTCCCAGTTTAGCGCTACCGGAAGATTAGCCGCAGATTACACAAATTGACACAGATTATCGGAATGGTGGTAAGCCCATGAACGCCGACAGCCTCTCTCTTACCTTCTTACTTTTTACCTTTTCCTTATTACTTTTTAAGTTTGACCTGGACACGAATACGCCTTAAAATAAAATTAACTCATTGATATGGAGGTTTATTATGTACTCAATTTTTGTGGACGATGCAAAGTGTATGGGCTGTAAAAGCTGCGAGATAGCCTGCTGTGTCGCCCACTCGGTGTCAAAAACACGGTTTGGAGCCGTTGGTGAAGAGTGTCCGCCGCAGACCCGCGTATATGTGGAACCCTGCGGGGCGGGCGCGTTCCCGCTTCAGTGCCGCCACTGTACCGAGCCGCAATGCGCCAAAGCCTGTATCACGGGCGCAATGAAATGGAAAGACGGCGCGGTGGAATACGACGCGGCGGCGTGCCTTGGCTGCGGGATGTGCGTCATAGCCTGCCCGTTCGGGCTATGCGAATCGCTTAAAGCGGCGCAAAGGGCAAACGACACGGTCAACGCCATAAGCAAATGCGATTTGTGCGCGGGCAGACCTGAAGGCCCCGCGTGTGTCGAATCCTGTCCCACCGGCAGTTTGAGCTTAGGTACCGCCGAGAGTTACTCCCGGACCAAGCGCAAGACATATCTGGTACAGTTACAGCGGGAGGCGCGGTAAAACCGGTAAAATTCGGAAAAAATCGTGAAGTTATCGTAAAGATGCCCGTTCCGAAGAGCGGGAACTTACCCTAAATTGAATGAATCATGGAGAGGTAAAAAATGGAATGTACAAAATGCAACGAAAACGGGCGGACGATTGATCCCGCCGTACAGGAGTTATTTAAGAAAGCGGCGGACGAAGGAATCGATACCGCGTGGGACCGCTACGAACAGCAAAAACCCCAGTGCGGGTTTGGAGAGCTGGGACTGTGCTGCCGCAACTGTTTGCAGGGGCCCTGCCGCATCAACCCGTTTGGCGAACCCAAAACCGGCGTCTGCGGCGCGGACGCTGACCTAATCGTAGCCCGCAACCTGCTGCGCTCGGTTACCGGAGGCACCGCTTCCCACACCGACCACGCCTACAGCGCGGTACAGCTCCTGCGGCTTATGACCGAAGGGAAGGCTGAGTACCCGCTCAAAGGGGCCGGTAAGATCGCCGGAGTCGCCGCCAAGCTCGGCATAGATACCAAAGGCAAAAAGGATGAGGAAGTAGCCCGCGAAATCGCGCTTACCGCGCTGGCGGACTTCGGCAACTATTCCGATGCGCCGATGAAATGGCTTACCGCCACCGCGCCCGCTGAACGGGTGGATGTCTGGGGCAAGCTGGGCATACTCCCCAGAAATCCCGACCGGGAGATCCGCCGGGCCATGCACGCGACCGCCATGGGCGTAGACGGCTCACCCATGAACCTGCTGCTGGCCTGCCTCAAGAGCGGCCTTATTGACGGTTATGCGGGATTGCATTTGGGGACGGACATTCAGGACATCATCTTTGGGATCCCCGCGCCGGTAAAGACCGAAGCCAACATGGGCGTGCTGGATAAAAACAAGATCAACATCATCGTTCACGGCCACATGCCGGAAGTTTCCGAAAAGGTGGTGGAATGGGCGGATAAACTGAGCGCCGAGGCAAAAGCCGCGGGAGCCGAGGGCATTAACATTGCCGGTATCTGCTGTTCAGGGAATGAGGTTCTTATGCGGCACGGCGTTCCGCTGGCGGGGAACTTTTTGAGTCAGGAACTGGCCGTCATCACCGGCGCGGTGGACGCTATGGTGGTGGACGTGCAGTGTTTTATGCCGGCAATCACGAAGGTTGCCTCCTGTTATCATACCAGGATAATCACCACCCAGGGGATTGCACAACTCCCGGACGCGGAACACATCCCCATAGAGCCGGAACACGCGGACGAAGGCGCGCAAAAGATCATCCGGCTGGCCATCGAAGCCTATAAAAAGCGGGATGCCGCCAAGGTCAGCATACCCCGGCACAAGAGCGAAGCGTGGGGAGGCTTTAGCGTCGAGGCGATTGTAGGCGCCCTGTCCAAAGTGGATGCCGCCAATCCGTTAAAGCCGCTGGTGGATAACATCGTCAACGGCAACATCAAAGGCGCGGTAGGAGTGGTCGGCTGTAATAACGTAAAGACTACCCAGGACGCGTTCCACGTAGAACTCATCAAAGAACTGCTGGCTAATGATGTTCTGGTGGTGGCCACAGGGTGTTCCGCCCAGGCTCTGGCAAAGTACGGCTTCCTCTGTCCAGAAGGAGCGCAGAAGTATGCGGGCAAAGGACTGTTGGCGGTGCTGACCGCGGTGGGCGAAGCCGCGGGACTGGGCGGCCCGCTGCCGCCGGTGCTGCACATGGGAAGCTGCGTGGATAACTCCCGCATAGGAGACCTGGTGGGCGCTCTGGCCGCGTACTTGAAAGTTCCAATCAAAGACCTGCCGGTGGTCGCTTCCGCGCCGGAATTGCAGCACGAAAAGGCCATATCAATCGGCGTATGGGCCGTAGCGTTGGGGCTTATGACCCATATCGGACTTCCGCCGCCCGTGCTGGGCAGCCCGCTGGTGTCCAAGGTGCTGACCGCCGACATCGAAGGCATTACCGGCGGCAAATTCTATGTGGAAGGGGACGCGCATAAGGCCGCGCAGGGCATTTTGGCGCATATCATGCAAAAACGTAAGGGGCTGGGGCTTTGAGCAGCGAGTTTACCGCGATTTTTGAACGATACCCGCGGGAGCGGCGCCACGCGCTGGCCATGCTGATGGATGTGCAGACTCGGTACCGGTACATCCCGCGGGAAGCTCTGGAAGAGTTGGCCGCATACCTGGCAACGGAAAACGTAAAGGTTTCCGCCCTGTATGCGATGGCCACCTTTTACCGCTCTTTGAGCCTTGAGCCCAAGGGCAAACACATCATCAAGGTCTGCGACGGGACGGCTTGCCACCTGCGC